>JAILNW010000442.1 GCA_024691145.1 Lachnospiraceae bacterium | reverse complement strand
CATAACAATAAGTGCATCTAAAATTGCATTCTTGTGTAGGGGTAATGATTAATGTTAAAACGTTATTACCAACAATATCAAGGTATAATTTATTTAAAATCTCAAGTTCATCATCCTCTTCATTAACTAAGATACCATATCTGTATAAATCATCCATGATTTTGTTATCTAGTGTATCCAGCTTATTAAGTTTTATTTTTTTAATCAAATCTTGATTGGAAATTTTACAGCAACTCTTTATTCCATTTGCGGTATTATAAAACAAAAGTTCATTTGTTTCGTTCTCAAACATATATGTATATTTTGATATTTTATACAATATTATCCCTTCCTTCAGTTTTATGATATTTATTTATTAAACATGTATTTACCCCTCTCGAAAAATCATTATAAGATTCTTCAAAGGCAGCTCGACAAAAAAAACAATTCTCTTTTCTTAAACAGTCTACGCATAATCCGCTTTTTATATTAAACTTACGAAACTCCTTCAATATCTTCGATTGTAACCAATACTCATTTACTGAAGCGAACTTCTCGGGATAATACATATGAGCACAAGGCATAAATTCACCGGCCACATTCATTGCAATTGATGATATCCCTGCAGAACATCCCTTATTAAGACGTCCCTTCACATTATCTTGTATCATATCATTCAGCGTTGTGAAGCATCTTTGCAATAATAACTGAACTTTTCCCTTGCTATTATTATATTTCTTAATAACATTTACTAAGTAAACATAATCTTCTAATTCCATCGCTTCCTGTACGTTCCCTAGATGGCTGATTTTATTACCAACAATCAAAATATTGTTAGCATTATATCTCTCTGCTAGTTTAATAATATTAGGAAAATCTTTAACATTATCTCGTCTCGCCACCCAATTAATACCATATTTTGCATCCATACTATAAAGCAACTGAATTGCTTTCATTGCATATTCATATCCATCTCTAGAATACTTGTTTATTTCATTTGTTGAACCATTTAAAGAAATATTAAGAAAGCAGTCATTCTTAACTACTGCATCAATAACTTGTTTATTAAGCCCAAAACCACTTGTAAATACATTTGTTTTTATACCATAGAAGTTCGCTTCTTGTAAAAAATCACAAAAGTATGGATAACAAAGAGGTTCTCCACCATTAACCATTATTGATCTAAGACCATTTTTACTTTCATTTTCAATAAATTTTTTTAAGAATATATAATCGATATCTTGCTTTCCCACTAAATCTTTATAACATTGTGGACAATGTAGTGGGCACCTCTTCGTAATCTCTAATTGTATTATCTTAGGATATTCTAAGTATCCATGTTTTTTGTAAAAAGATAATTCACTAATCTCCAGAACTATTCCCCTCCTCTCTTCTACAATAAATTTATGAAGTCCAGACAAGATCCGTCAAGAATCGTTACGGTATTGGCTCATGAACCGTTTTCCTTTATGAACCATTTAAAGCGTGGCTGAGATTGGTGATGTTTCACGCTTTTCTCATAAAGGTGCTATTACTGCATTCGCTGGTGTAGGCCCTGGTGTTAATGAATCTGGAACTTAGACACAAAAAGTGTTCCTACTTCAAAAACGAGGCTCTTCTGACCTCAGAAAATTATTGTCTTCAAAAAATTCATATAATGTTTTTACAGCTATTCTTACGCTACTTTTCACCATCTGCCAATCACCATTTCCTAGATTAATGCAGTTCTTAATGGAATTATATATTACTTTTTTTTGAAACATAGCATTTTTCGTAGGTATTTGACAGTTAAACATTTATAAAATACTTAAAGATATTGAAAATTCTTAATCCTTTTATATAGCAAAAACTTCTTTCAACCCCAACGGCAATACCTCATCCACCATCGTTCGGAAGCTTGGTAGCCCGAACCAACTTTTTATTGAACACAATCCGACCAGAGATAATGTCACTGTTTGGGCTAAAAATGAATTGAAACTTAAATCTGAAAAATGCAAGAAAAAAGAGGGAAAAACCGCACTTATTCTACTTCATGCTGGCAATCAGTTAGACTGCAGTAAACAAGTTTTTACTGCGAAGAATTACGAAGAAATGATATATATTCTTCATCCCCGGCAGGCTGTTGTCGAGAATGTTGAAAAAATGATTCATTGCGGCGATCCATCCTTTGGCGGTGCCATGTATGGATGCCCTTCCTGTGGTACGCTCAA
>JAILNW010000404.1 GCA_024691145.1 Lachnospiraceae bacterium | reverse complement strand
GAAAAAGTACAGGTAATAATGGACTTGAAAAAATGGTAAAATGTGGTATAATATGTTTATAGATATTGTGTAGAGAATCCAATGTTTATTGGTTATCTTTTTATCTATAAATAAAACCAAAGGAGTTGGACGTTATGCAATTTATAATTAGCGGTAAAAATATTGATGTCACAGAAGGTCTTAGATCAGCGGTCCAGGAGAAGATTGGAAAGCTAGAAAGGTACTTTACTCCTAATACAGAGATCAATGTAACTCTTAGTGTTGAGAAGGATGTACAGAAGATAGAAGTTACAATACCTGTTAAGGGCAATATTATAAGAGCTGAGCAGGTAAGTAATGATATGTATGTATCCATTGATCTTGTAGAAGAAAAAGTTGAGAGACAGCTTAAGAAGTACAAGAACAAACTTGTTTCACAGAAGCAGTCATCTTCTAACTTTAACAAGGCTTATATTGATAACAACTATGATGAAGATGATTCAATTAACATTATCAGATCTAAGAGATTCGCTATGAAGCCTATGGATCCTGAGGAAGCATGTGTACAGATGGAATTACTTGGACATAACTTCTATGTATTCCGCAATTCTGTTACAGATGAGGTTAATGTTGTTTATAAGAGAAAGGGTAACACATACGGACTTATCGAACCAGAATTTTAATATGACTAGGCTGTGAATTCAGTCATACTAAACAAGAATAATTGAATATTAGATAAAACGAGGATATCTGCATTGAGTTGCAGGTATCCTTTTGTTTTGGTAAATATGTTTAAAAAAGACTTGAAAACTTTGGTGATTAGTGTTAAAATGTAGATTGCGAGTAGTTTATCTTTGAGGAATAAACTAAATAAATAAATGAGGTGAATTTGAATGTCTATTATAGAAAAAGTTTTTGGAACTCATAGCCAGAGAGAACTTAAAAGAATAACACCTATAGTTGATGAGATAGAAGCTTTAGAACCAGAATTTGAGAAATTGTCAGATCAGGAATTAAAGGGGAAAACTGAGGAATTTAAGAAAAGATTAGAGACTGGAGAAACATTGGATGATATTTTACCAGAAGCATTTGCTACTGTAAGAGAAGCAGCAAAGCGTGTTCTTGGTATGAGACATTATAGAGTACAGTTAATTGGTGGTATTATTCTTCATCAGGGAAGAATAACAGAGATGCGTACAGGTGAAGGTAAGACACTTGTATCTACATTACCTGCATATCTTAATGCACTTACAGGTAATGGTGTTCATGTTGTTACAGTTAATGACTATCTTGCAAAGCGTGATGCTGATTGGATGGGACAGATACATGAGTTTTTAGGACTTAAAGTAGGCTGTGTACTTAACGACATGGAGAAGGAAGAGAGACAGGCAGCATATAATTGCGATATTACATATGCAACTAATAATGAACTTGGATTTGATTATCTTAGAGATAACATGGTAGTTTACAAGGAACAGCTTGTTATGAGAGGTCTTCCTTATGCCATAATCGATGAGGTTGACTCGGTTCTTATTGACGAAGCAAGAACACCGCTTATTATTTCAGGACAGAGTGGAAAGTCTACAAGACTTTATGAAGTTTGTGATATGCTTGCAAGACAGCTTAAAAGAGGTAAAGATGTTGAAGATTTAAGCAAGATGGATATCATCATGGGAACTGAGATTGAGGAAGATGGAGATTTTATAGTTAATGAGAAGGATAAGAATGTTACATTAACTGCAGAAGGCGTTAAGAAGGTTGAAAGTTTCTTTAAGATTGAGAATCTTGCAGATGCAGAGAATCTTGAGATTCAGCATAATATTATACTTGCACTCCGTGCACATAATCTTATGTTCAGAGATAAGGACTATGTTGTAAAGGATGACGAAGTGCTTATCGTAGATGAGTTTACTGGACGTATTATGCCAGGAAGACGTTATTCGGATGGTCTTCATCAGGCTATTGAAGCTAAGGAACATGTTAAGGTTAGAAGAGAAAGCAGAACTCTTGCAACTATTACTTTCCAGAACTTTTTTAATAAGTATGATAAGAAGTGTGGTATGACAGGTACTGCATTAACAGAAGAACGAGAGTTCAGAGATATATATGGTATGGATGTTATCGAAGTACCTACTAACCTTCCTGTACAGAGAATAGATCAGCATGATGCTGTTTTCAAGACAAGAAGAGAAAAACTTAATGCTATAGTTAATGAGATAGCTGAAAGCTACAAGACAGGACAGCCTGTACTTGTTGGTACTATTACTATTGAGGCTTCTGAAGAGTTAAGCGCCATGCTTAAAAAGCAGGGAGTTCCACATAAAGTACTTAATGCCAAGTTCCATGAGTTAGAAGCTGAGATTGTTGCAGATGCAGGACAGAAGGGTGCTGTAACTATTGCAACTAATATGGCTGGTCGTGGTACTGATATCAAACTTGGCGAAGGTGTGAAGGAATTAGGTGGACTTAAGATTATAGGTACAGAACGTCATGAGTCAAGACGTATTGATAATCAGTTAAGAGGACGTGCCGGACGTCAGGGAGATCCAGGTGAATCACGTTTTTATATTTCACTTGAAGACGATCTTATGAGATTGTTTGGCTCAGAGCGACTTATGACTATGTTTGAGAACTTAGGTATACCAGAAGGTGAGCAGTTAGAGCATAAGATGCTATCTAATGCTATTGAGAAAGCCCAGAAGAAGATAGAGAATAACAACTATGGTATAAGAAAGAATCTTCTTGAATATGACCTTGTTAATAATGAACAGAGAGAGATTATTTACGAAGAGAGAAGAAGAGTTCTTGATGGAGAGAGCATGAGAGACAGTATCTTCAAGATGATTGATGATATTGTTGAAAGATGCGTTAATACATGCATTAATGATGATAAAGCTCCAGAGGCAGAGGATATTATGGAACTTAATAATCTGCTTATACCTATTATTCCTGTTGAAAAGAGACATTTTGATGAGGATGAACTTAAACTTGTAAAGAGAAATGAACTTATTCAGGAACTTAAGGAAGAGGCAACGAAGCTTTATGAGGAAAAGGAAACAGAATTCCCAGAGCCTGAGCAGATAAGAGAAGCAGAGAGAATTATATTACTTAAAGTAATTGACCAGAAGTGGATGCAGCATATTGATGATATGGATCAGTTAAGACAGGGTATAGGATTACAGGCATACGGAAGCAGAGATCCAATCGTAGAATATAAGTTCAGCGGATATGATATGTTTGATGCCATGACAGAGGCTATTGAAGAAGATACTGTTAAGGCTCTTATGCATATAAAGGTTGAAACTAAGGTTGAAAGAGAGCAGGTTGCCAAGGTTACAGGTACTAACAAGGACGAGTCAGCAAAGAGAGAACCTAAGAAGCGTGATGGCAAGAAAACTCAGCCTAATGATCCATGTCCATGCGGAAGTGGAAAGAAGTATAAGCAGTGCTGTATGAGAAAGAATGGAAAATAAGATTTGATAAAAAGGATTACCATTTTGTTATGGTAATCTTTTTTTATATAATAAGAAATTTCTCCAAAATTTCTTATACTATAAAAAAAGATGGATATTTTTTTTTATTTATGATATAATAATGCTCGTGTGGAGTTTATATATAATTTAAGGATTGTAATAAAGTGACGAGGTGATTAGATGATAGAAGTTGAGCAGATGCGTTACACTTTGCAAAACTATGAAAAGACATTAATCGAAGTGGGGGATTCACTTTGACCTGGCTAATAAGAAGAACAGGATCGAAGAGATAGGATATACCATGGAAAAGCCGGACTTCTGGAATAATCCGGATGAGGCAAGAGAGGTTAATAGAGAATTAAAGTATCTTGAAGGTATAGTTAATAAGTATGATGAATTACAACAGACATATGAGGATGCCATGACACTTATAGAGATGGCACTTGAGGATAACGATGAGTCATTTACAGAGGAAATCAGAGAAACTATAGATATGTTTACAACAGAACTGGATGACCTTAAGATATCAACATTGTTGTCTGGTGAATATGACAGTAATAATGCCATACTTACACTTCATGCAGGAGCAGGCGGCACTGAGAGCTGCGACTGGGCATCCATGCTGTACAGAATGTACATGAGATGGGCAGAGAAAAAGGGATTTAGTGTTGATGTTCTTGATTCCCTGGATGGAGATGAAGCAGGACTTAAGTCAGTAACTATACAGGTAAATGGTACTAATGCTTTCGGTTACCTTAAGTCAGAAAGAGGCGTTCACAGACTTGTTAGAATATCGCCATTTAATGCTGCGGGAAAGAGGCAGACATCTTTTGTATCATGTGATGTTATGCCAGATATAGAAGAAGATCTTGATGTTGAGATTAATGATGATGATATAAGAATTGATATATACCGTTCCAGCGGTGCAGGTGGACAGCATATCAATAAAACATCATCAGCCATAAGAATTACACATCTTCCTACAGGTATTGTTGTTCAGTGCCAGAATGAACGTTCGCAGCATCAGAATAAGGACAAGGCTATGCAGATGTTAAAGGCAAAGCTTTATATGTTAAAGCAGCAGGAGAACCTGGAGAAGGAAGCAGATATCAGGGGAGATATTAAAGAGATTGGATGGGGAAGCCAGATACGCTCATATGTTATGCAGCCTTATACAATGGTTAAGGATCACAGAACTAACATTGAGAGCGGTAATGTTACAAGTGTGTTAGATGGAAACTTAGATGATTTTATTAACGGTTATTTGAAGTGGATTAACAGCTCAGATACTGATAATGCATAAGTCGGAGGTTTATTTAAAAATGGAAGATTCAAAGAAAGTAATATTTAAAATTGCAGACGAAGAATTTGGTATTGACATAAGTAATGTAAAGGGAATAGAAAGACAGATTAACATTGTAGGAGTTCCTAACAGACCTTCTCATATTTTGGGAATAATTAATTTAAGAGGAGATGTTATTCCTGTATACAGTATGAAGGCAAAGTTTGGACAGAGAGAGTCAAGACAGGGAGAATCAAAGTTCATTATAATTAATGCTAATGGACTTACACTGGCACTTAAAGTTGATGATGTGAATGAGATAACAGAGATAAGCAGCGATAATATATTTGATTTGCCACCAGTTGTAGCAAGTGAAGATACAGAGTATGTAAAAAATGTGGCAAGAATTGATAAGAGACTTATACTTATGCTTAATCCTGGAAAGCTTTTATCAGATGAGGAGTATGAGTGCATCAACGAGATGTTAGAAGAACATGAATTACAGGAAGCTTAGAATTAGTATAGAGATTTGAAAGAGTGGCTTTGCCACTCTTTTTGTGTGCTTAAAAGTGCAAAAATTCACTTGAAAATAATCCGAAAATATGATAATATCTTTACAGTAAAGACAAATGTTTTTCATGCACAAACATTTTTATGATTTTTACAAAATAAATGTGGGTGAAGTGGATGAGCGATACAGAGAAATATTATATAGTTAAGAAAAAGGCTGTACCGGAGGTTTTGTTAAAGGTAGTTGAAGCAAAGCATCTGCTTGATTCAACAAGGGCGTTAACGGTGCAGGAAGCAATTGATAAAGTTGGAATAAGCAGAAGTTCATTTTATAAGTATAAGGATGATATATTTCCATTTCATGATAATTCAAAGGGAAAGACCATAACATTTATGGTTCAGATGGATGATACTCAGGGACTTCTATCAGTTGCACTAGGAATAATTGCAAAGAAAGGGTTTAATATACTTACTATACATCAGACTGTTCCGGTTAATGGAATTGCAACTGTAACACTTAGTATAGAAGTACCATTTGACTCAGAGGAAACAACAGAAGTTTTAGACAGTATTGAAAAACTGGATGGAATTCATTATATGAAGATACTGGCAAGAGAATAAAGAGTAAACAAGGAGTTGGTCAAGTGATTAAAGCAGCAATTTTAGGATATGGAACAGTTGGTTCAGGTATATTTGAGATTCTGAACTCTAATAAGGAAACAATTTCAAAGAAGACAGGTAATGATATTGAAGTAAAGTATGTGCTTGATTTAAGGGAATTCCCTGGAGACCCAGTGGAAAAGGTCCTTGTTCATGATTTTGATATTATTGTAAATGATAAAGAAGTTGATATAGTTGCAGAGGCTATGGGAGGAGTTGAGCCAGCATATACATTTGCAAAGAAAGCTATAGAGAGTGGAAAGAGTTTCTGTACATCTAACAAAGAATTAGTTGCAAAACATGGTGCTGAGTTATTAAAACTTGCAAAGGAGCACAAGGTGAACTTCTTATTTGAAGCAAGTGTTGGTGGCGGAATTCCTATTATAAGACCGCTTAATTCTTCACTTACACCAGAGTATGTTGAGGAGATTACAGGTATTCTTAATGGTACTACTAATTATATGATGACTAAGATGAGCAAAGAAGGACTTGATTTTGATTCGGTTCTTAAGGATGCTCAGGACAAGGGATATGCAGAGAGAAATCCTGAAGCTGATATAGAAGGATATGATGCCTGCCGTAAGATAGCTATATTGTCATCAATAGCTTATGGAAAACAGGTTGATTTTGAAGATATACATACAGAAGGAATTACTAACATTTCTGATACTGATATGGTTTATGCAGCTAAGTTAAATAAAGCTATAAAGTTACTTGGAACAAGCTATAAGGAGAATGGCAAGGTTACAGCTATGGTGGCACCTATGCTTGTTGATAATGAGTCTCCTCTTTATGCAGTTAATGATGTATTTAATGCAATACTTGTTAAGGGCAATATGCTTGGAGAGGTAATGTTCTATGGTAAGGGCGCTGGAAAGCTTGCAACAGCAAGTGCAGTTGTATCTGATATTATAGAAGAAGCCAAGAATATAGGCAACACACTGACTTGTGTATGGGAAGCTGATAAGATAGAGTTAAATGATTTTTCATGTGCATCTAATGTTTTCTTTGTAAGAGTTAATGCATCTTTAAAGGACAAGGTAAGCAGTATATTTGGAGATGTTGAAACTGTTGATGCAGGAGTAGATAATGAATATGCATTTATTACAAAGAAGATGACAGAAGGAGAATTTGCAGATAAGACTGAACAATTAGGTGGCATTATTAATAAAATAAGAGTGAAGTGCTAATAGAATAGCAGAGAATGGAGATGTTTTAAAACTATGAAGTATATAGTTGTTTTGGGAGATGGAATGGCCGATGAAGATATTAAGGAATTAGGCAATAAGACACCTCTCGAATATGCTGATACACCGATGATGGATGAACTTGCGGCTATGTCAGAGATTGGTATGGCTCATACAATTCCAGAGGGAATGAAACCAGGCAGTGATACAGCTAATCTTGCTGTTTTAGGATATAATCCTAAAAAGTATTATACTGGACGTTCGCCACTTGAAGCTTTAAGTATTGGTGTTGATATGAAGTCAGATGATATTGCAATAAGAGCCAATATTGTTACATTATCAGATGATGATCTTCCATACGAAGAGAAGACTATTATAGACCACAGTTCAAGTGAGATTTCTACAGAAGATGCTGGTATACTTCTTGAGGCTGTAAAGAAAGGTCTTGAGAATGATATTTACAAGTATTATCTTGGAACAAGTTACAGACATTTGCTTATATGGGCAAAGGGTGAGGTTGTGGAACTTACTCCTCCTCATGATATACTTGGAAGGGTAATAGGAGAGTATCTTCCTGAGGATAAGATGCTTAAAGAGATGATGAAGAAGAGTTATGATATTCTTAATAATCATCCTCTTAATATAGAAAGAGCTAAGAAAGGGCTTAATAAAGCCAATTCATTATGGTTCTGGGGTGCAGGTACAAAACCAGCCCTTGATTCATTTGAAGAAAAGACAGGACTTAAGGGAGCCATGATTTCAGCAGTTGACCTGCTTAAAGGTATTGCTGTTGGAGCTGGCATGACTAACATTATAGTTGATGGTGCAGATGGCACACTTCATACTAATTATGAAGGAAAGGCCATGGCTGCTGTTAAGGCTGTAAGAGATGATGGATTTGATTTTGTATATATTCATGTAGAGGCTCCAGATGAGATGGGTCATCAGGGAAGTTATGAACGTAAGATACAGTCTATCCAGTATCTTGACCAGAGGATTATTAAGATTGTTAAAGAGGAACTTGATAAGGCAGGAGTGGATTACAGAATGCTAATTATGCCTGACCATCCTACACCTGTTTGTGTAAGAACACACACAAGCGATCCTGTTCCTTATATGCTTTATGACAGCACTAATAAGCTTGATAAATCATGGCATTATACAGAAAAAGATGCTAAGAAGAGTGGCACATATATAGAAGAAGGCTTTAAGACAATCGACAGATTGTTAGCCAGATAATCAGAATATTTATGAAAGGAGAAGTTACTTAGTTTGGCTAAGTAGCATGAGATTATGTTAATAGTTAAGAAATTCGGTGGAACTTCAGTAGCCGACAAAGAAAGAATATTTAATGTTGCCAGAAGATGCGTAGAAGAGTATCAGAAGGGTAACGATGTAGTAGTTGTTTTATCAGCTATGGGTAAGCAGACAGACGTGCTTTTAGACATGGCAAGGGATATTAATCCTAAGGCATCTAAGAGAGAGCTTGATATGCTTCTTACAACAGGTGAGCAGACATCAGTAGCTCTTATGGCTATGGCACTTAATTCACTTGGTGTGCCTGCTATTTCACTTAATGCATTCCAGGTTGCAATGCATACTAATTCAGTATATAGCAATTCAAGATTAAAGAGCATTGACACTGAAAGAATTAAAACAGAATTAGATAACAGAAAGATTGTTGTTATTACAGGATTCCAGGGAATCAACAAGTTTGATGATTATACAACATTAGGACGTGGAGGATCTGATACAACAGCAGTAGCTCTTGCAGCAGCTCTTCATGCAGATGCCTGTGAGATTTATACAGATGTTGACGGTGTATTTACAGCTGATCCAAGACTTGTAAAGAATGCCCGCAAGTTAAATGAAATCACATATGATGAGATGCTTGATCTTGCATCACTTGGTGCAGGAGTGCTTCATAATCGTTCAGTTGAACTTGCTAAAAAGTATGGAGTTCAGTTAGTTGTTCGTTCAAGTTTAAATAATTCAGAAGGTACTGTTGTTAAGGAGGAAGTAAAAATGGAAAAATTATTAGTTAGTGGTGTAGCTGTAGATAGAAACGTTACTCGTATTGCTGTTATGGGATTAGAGGATCAGCCAGGTGTTGCATTCAAGTTATTCAATCATCTTGCAAATCATAACATTAACGTTGATGTTATTCTTCAGTCAGTTGGACGTGATGGCACAAAGGATATTTCTTTCACTGTTGCTTCAGATGATGCTGATGAGGCTGTTGAAATTATTGAAAGACATAGAGAAGGCAGCTTAAAGTGTGAGAAAGTTGATGTTGAGAAGTCTATAGCTAAACTTTCTATAGTTGGTGCTGGTATGATGTCACATCCAGGTGTTGCTTCAGCTATGTTTGAGGCACTTTATGATGAGAATATTAACATTAAGATGATTTCTACTTCAGAAATCAGAGTTACAGTTATTATAGATGATAACAAAGTAGAAAAAGCAATTAACGCAGTTCACAATAAGTTTTCTTTAGGTGAATAATTATGGTTGATGGTGCTGTAATTACTGGTATGATGTTTGCCATGTTTATGTGTGTTACTGTACCGGTTATAATTATTATGTACATCATGTTTAAGATTAAGCCATATGGTTTTCTGCCTTTTCTTATTGGTGGTGTAATAAGTGTTGTAATAGGACCTGTAATTATTGGAACTGTTCTTGGTGTTTTATTAAGGTATGCCGGAGTTGAAAGTTCGGTAGTGACTTCAATAATCACTGCGATGCTTCTTATTATTGCTTTGGCAGGAATATTAAAGTACCTTGAACCAGGTGGCATATATTATAAGCAGATTTTTGCAATTGCCGCAGGAGCAGATGCAGCATATGCGATTGTCTATAATTATATTAGTATTTCTGAAAGATTAAAGCTTATATCTGCCGTGAAAAATGGTGGTGAAAGCTACTATGGTGATATGAGTGATAAGGAGATTAAAGCATTTAAAGAAGTACTAAGCAACATGAAGGCTTCTGATTATTATATAACAGGAATTATCCAGACCCTTATGATTGTATTTTTATTTGCAGCCTGCTATTTGATTATGAAGGGAATTTATGAGAATAAGTTTTATTTATATACATCAATTGTTGCCGGAGTATATGTTGTGAAGGAGACGATATTTGTCTTATTATCAAAGTATGCTGGCAATGTTGCAGGTTTAATATTCACAGTTATAGCAGCCCTTGTGGTATTATACTATATAAAGAAAATATTTAGTAAGGATATAAGAGTCATGTCCTTGGCTGAAAAGAGAAAAAAAGGATTAGTGGATATATATTAATATGGAACTCCCCTGTGCTGAATGAGGTTAGCATAGGGGAGTTTTTTATTAAATAAAAATGCTCCGCGAGGATCGCACTGCGGCGGATAGGAAGATGTCACCTTTAGCGACCCGCTAGTACATTGTAGAAACAGGTGAAGTCGCAGAGAAAGAGAACTTTACTTATGATTCTGCTTGTAATATAATAGTATCAGGCAGTTCAGAGGGTACATCTGAAAGAAACTATAATGCAATTGCCAATAATCAATAGGAGATTTTAAAGTGAAAAAAATTAATTATATTTATCTATACCTAATATTTGTATTATTCGTAACTGGATGTTCAAATACAAGTGTTAACAAGGACAAAAAACATGATAATGTTAATTCAAATAACAAATATATTATTGAATATTCATCTGAAAGAAATGATTATAATTCAGAATGTTTTGTTGGTTGTGGCATGAAAGATGGAAAACAAATGTATATTTTTCAGAATATGCCAGAGAGATTTGATTTTTTCGATGATGAAATTGAATCTTATGGTGATAATGGATTTAATTATGGTCTGGCATATTATGAATATAATGATGGTGCTTTTAAAATGTATAAGGTTATTTCGGATGATGATGTTTTGAAAAGTAATAACATTAAATGGCGATATTACGATAAAATAAATAATAAATATTTTATTTATGTTGAGGAAGTTGGCTCAGAATCACAGAACTATTTTTATATATTTGACATTGACAGTGAAAATGATTATAACATATGTTTAGATTGTATAAATCAAGCTGAAATTAATTACAATTTAGATATGAAAGCTTTATCTGATAATATACAAATGATAGATGAATATAATTTTAATGATGGTCTGTTAGATGTTTATTGCAAAACTGAAAATGGCATTTTAAATATTTTTAGAA
>JAILNW010000396.1 GCA_024691145.1 Lachnospiraceae bacterium | reverse complement strand
ATTATAAATGAGCGACATTAGAATATGCTTTGATAACTGTATTACACAAAATATTCAAAGTATTTGTAGAAAATTTCAATTGTAGTTAAAAGAACGAAGTTTGTATGCTTCGTTCTTTTTTTTAAAAAGACTTGCATAGTTTTCTAATGTAGTATAAAATTATTGTAGGTATTGATTGATTAAACTGGTGTGGTGATGTATTATGGTTAAGTTTTTTAAGAAAATAATTGCAATTTTATTTATAATATTTTTTGTATTATTGATGTTGCTTAATGTTTACGTGGGGATAGTTATGTTTCATAACTTTGCTTTAATTAATGATAATGAGACTACTAAGGAAAAGTCCAAGGAGTTCTTAAGCAGTGTAGGATTTGATAAGGAAACTGCATTTGCAGACTATAAAAACAACTGGGAAGTAGTTGAGATTAACTCCACAAGACATAAGCATGTTATACCTGCTGATTACATAACAGCAAGTGGCAACAAGGATAATAATACTGTTATTCTTGTTCATGGAATTAGTGGTGACAGAACAACTGTTTATCCTATGTGTGAATTATTCTTAAATGAAGGATATAATGTATTGTGTTATGACCAGAGAAATTGCGGGGATAATAAGGCTAAGTATACTTCATTTGGTTATCTTGAAAGCAATGATTTAAGTGATTGCATCAAGTATGTGGAAGGTAATATAAGTGATGATAAAAGCATTACTTTATTTGGACAGTCAAGCGGAGCAACAACTATTTCGCTTTATGCCTGTCAGTCACATGCCAAAGAACATATTGACTTTATCATATTGGACAGTCCATTGGTTAACTTTGAAGACATGGTCAGGGACAGTATAAAAGATATAGAACTGAAACTTCCAAAGAATTATATGTTATTATGCGGAACATGGGCTAATAAGATTAAACTGGGATTTTTTTATGGCGATATAGACATGAAGAATAAGATGTATGATTGTATGATACCTACACTTATAATACAAAGCCAGAAAGATACAAAAAGCAGTTATGAAGCCGCAGAAACTATTTATGACATGATACCACATAACTCAAAGCGTATGTGTACATTGCCTTCTTCAAATCATATGATGGGATTTTATGATTATCCTGATGAATATAAAAGTACTGTTAAGTCCATGATGGCTACATATGCAGATGGAAGTACAGGAGAAGCTGTGGTTGAACCTCTTCCTGAAGAGGATGAGAAAAGTAAGTAATTTGGAAAGGAGACGCTGCTTTTGCAGTGGTGTAGAGTATTGAAAAAGAAAGCCTTATATATAACTTTAGCGTTAATAATGATTGGAGCATGTACAGGATGTAGTAAAGCTAATGCAAAGTATTACTATGAGTCAGCTGTATTTGAATTTGATGAAGGAAATTATAAAGACGCAAAGACTAATATTGATAATGCAATAAAAGAAGTAGATGATAATGTAGAGTACTATATCTGCAAAGGTATGGTGGAAATAAGTCTTAAGAATTATGATGATGCAGTTAAAGCATTTGAAAAAGCACAGGAGCTTAATGAAAAGTCTGGAAAAGATGGAAGATATGCTGATGAGAACAGCAAGCTTATTTACAGAGGCATGGGTATTGCAAAATTAAAAAATAACGATGCAAAAACAGCCTGTGAGTTATTTGACAAGGCACTTGCAATCAGTTATCTTTCTGACATAGATATTGATATTAAGAGATTTAAGATTGAAGCAGCAATTATGAATGGAGATTATGAGACAGCTAATAGCATTTGTGATGAAGTCATGAAAGAGTACAGTAATGATTATGATATTTACGTCCAAAAGGCATCTTGCTGTATAGATTTAGAAAAGTATGATGAGGCTCTTAATCTGTTAGAAACAGCAAAGAAGAATAATAATAACCTTGCTTATTATTATTTGTCTGTGCTTTATAAAAAGCAGGGTAAGATTGATGAGGCTGTAAATGCCATTAGCGAATATATGAATAAGGACAAGGATGCAAATAAGGGCATGGTTTATGCAGAACTTGCAGAGTCATATATAGAGTCAGGCAATATTGACAAGGCCGCTGAGATGATTGCTGAAGGCAATAAGTATGCAGATGATAAAAGCAGGCAGCTTCTTACAAAGTATGAAATTATAATAAATGAGAAAAAACTTGATTTTAAGGCTGCATTAAGTAAAGCTACCGAGTATGTAAAGACATATCCTGAAGATGAACTTATGCAAAAAGAAGTTGAATTTTTAAAAACAAGAATAACAGAATAATAAGGACTGAATATAGCATGTATAATATTGAAGAAGATGTAGACAGACTGATTTTAGTTGCAGTTGCTACAAATAATGAGAAAGAAGTACAGGAGTCTTTAGAAGAATTAGAAGAATTGTCTAAAACTGCCGGCTGTGTGGTTGTTGCAAAGGTTGTGCAGAACAGAGAGTCGGTTCACCCTGGTACTTACATAGGAAAAGGCAAGATAGAAGAGGTTGCTCTTCTTATAGATGAACTTAATGCCACAACAATTGTATGTGATGATGAACTTTCACCTGCCCAGATTAAGAATCTTGAGCAGGTTCTTCACGTTAAAATAATTGACAGAACCGTTATGATTCTTGATATATTTGCAGCAAGAGCATGTACAAGTGAAGGTAAGATTCAGGTGGAACTTGCACAGTTAAGATACCGTTCATCAAGACTTACAGGCATGGGTGTTTCTTTATCAAGACTTGGAGGAGGAATAGGCACAAGGGGACCTGGTGAGAAGAAACTTGAAACAGACAGAAGACTTATAAAGGACAGAATATCACAGTTAAAAAAAGAACTTGATGATGTTGTTAAGGTAAGAGAGAATAATAGAAATCTTAGAAAGAATAATCATATGCCTGTTATTGCAATTGTTGGATATACTAACGCAGGCAAATCAACCCTTCTTAACAAATTAACGGATGCAGGAGTCCTTGAGGAGGATAAGTTATTTGCGACACTTGACCCTACAACACGTAATTTTAAGTGTCCTAATGGACAGGAGATATTATTTACTGATACTGTAGGATTCATAAGAAAACTTCCGCATCATCTTATAGATGCTTTTAAGTCAACACTTGAAGAAGCAAAGTATGCAGATATTATACTTCATGTTGTTGATTCTTCAAATGAACAGGCAGACAGTCAGATGCATATAGTATATGATACACTAAAAAAACTTGATGTCTGTGACAAGCCTGTTATTACGGTCTTTAATAAGATAGACAAGGAAAATGCTGATTTGTCCATAAAAGACTTAAGAAGCGATAGAAGTGTATATATATCTGCAAAGAAAGAAACAGGTCTTGATGAACTTATCGAGATTTTACAGGATATGATTAATAAAGGCATGACATATATACAGAAAGTATATCCATACAACGAAGCAGGAAAGATACAGGCCATTAGAAAGTATGGACAGATAATAAAAGAAGAATATGTACAAGAAGGCATATATGTTGAGGCTTATGCACCAAAACAGTATGCCTGAAAAAATATATCTTAGATGGAGGCAGACATTATGGGAAAAGTAACCGTTATGGAAGGAACTACAAAGGAACCTATTACCCTTATAGGAAAGATGGCAGGTATCTGCTATGGATCTGATGTTAAGGATCCGCTTAAAAACTATAAAAGGGGTATGGGCTGTATAGAAAGCAATCATGGAAGAACATTGGAATTTCCTGAAGTTTATCTTGAACTTTCAGGATATTCTGCAAGGGTTATAAGAGAGTATTATACCCACATTGCAGGAGGTCCTACAAGACTTCAGGCAAGTACAAGATATATTAATTATGAGAACGGATTTGATTATATAACACCACCTAAGATTCAGAATAATGAAGAGGCTCTTAAGGTTTATGATGAAATGATGAAGAATATTCAGGTATCTCTTAAAAAATTAGAAGATCTTGGCATACCTAAAGAGGATTCTGCCATGGGACTTCCTCTAGGCATGACAACTGTTATTGTTGATAAAAGAGGTCTTAGAAGCCTTATAGAGATGAGCCACCAGAGATTATGTACAAGAGCATATTGGGAGTTCAGAAACCTTATGAATGACATTATGAAGGCTTTAAAAGAGTACTCTGAAGAGTGGGCATGGCTTGTTGATAATTTATTTATGCCAAAATGTGAATACCTTGGACGTTGCCCGGAAAAAACATCCTGTGGCAGATACAGCAATTAGAATGGAGAGAGTATAGAATGAAGTGCATAGTTGCAGTTGATAATAACTGGGCTATAGGCCTTAATAACAAAACACTGGTTAGTATACCAGCAGATATGAGATTTTTTAAAAGTGAAACAACTAATAAAGTGGTAATAATGGGAAAGAATACCTTAGAAAGCTTCCCTGCAGGAATGCCTCTTAAAAACAGAACTAATATAGTTATTACACATAAGGAAAACTATAAGGTTCCTGGAGCCATTATAGTTCACAGCATAGAAGAAGCTCTTGATATGGTTAAGGATTATGATACAGATGATGTATATGTTATAGGGGGAGCAAAGATTTATGAGCAGATGCTGAAGTATTGTGACGTTGTTCATGTAACAAAGATTGATTTTGAGTACAATGCAGATACGTATTTCCCTAACCTCGATAACATGCCAGAGTGGCATATAGAGTGTGACTCGGAAGAGCAGACTTACTATGATTTAGAATACAGATTTTTAAAGTACGTAAAAAAATAACCTTACACTAAAAAAAATACTTGAAAAATTTAAAAAATAAGACTATTATAGTATTTATGAGAGATATATAAAGGAAGGATGAATAAAGATGTTAAATATCAGAATTGAAAAAACAACTACACCAAAAGAATTACCTGGAAAAGATAATCCATTAACTTTTGGTACTATTTTTACTGATCATATGTTCGTTATGGACTATGAGGAAGGAAAGGGCTGGATTGATCCTAGAATAGTTCCTTATGGACCACTTTCACTTGATCCTTCAGCTATGGTTTTCCATTATGGACAGGAGATGTTCGAAGGTCTTAAGGCTTACAAGGCTGAAGATGGAAGAATATTATTATTCCGTCCTGACATGAATGCTAAGAGAGCTAACAACAGTAATAAGAGATTATGCATGCCACAGATTCCTGTTGAGGATTTTGTACAGGCTGTTAAGGAATTAGTTAAGATAGATCAGGCTTGGATTCCTACAGCACCTGGAACTGCATTATATATTAGACCATTTATGATTGCAACTGACCCATTCTTAGGTGTCAGACCATCATCTACATATAAGTTTATTATTATCTTATCACCAGTTGGTGCTTACTACAAAGAGGGACTTAACCCAGTTAAGATCTGGATTGAAGATGATTATGTAAGAGCTGTTAAAGGTGGTATTGGTGAAGCTAAGACAGGTGGTAACTATGCAGCTTCATTAGCAGCACAGATGAAAGCTCATGATGAAGGATATTCACAGGTATTATGGCTTGACGGTGTTGAGCGTAAGTACATCGAAGAAGTTGGAGCTATGAACATTTTCTTCAAGATTAATGGAACTGTTGTAACTCCTATGTTAAACGGAAGTATCTTGCCTGGTATTACTCGTAATTCTGTATGTGAATTATGCAGATCATGGGGAATTCCTTGCGAAGAGAGAAGAATCTCTGTTGATGAGTTATTAGAGGCAGCTGAGAATGGAACACTTGAAGAGTGCTTCGGTTCTGGTACAGCAGCAGTTATTTCACCAGTTGGACACCTTCGTTTTGGTGACAAGGTTATCCAGATTAAAGATGGCAACATCGGTGAATTAAGCCAGAAGATTTATGATACAATTACAGGAATTCAGTTAGGAAAGATTGAAGGACCAGAGGGCTGGACTGTAGTTTGCTAATTATAATGATTATAATAATTACGGGTATATGCAGATTTTGCATATACCCTCTTTTTTAAATCTGCATTTTTCTCTAAAATAAATAACACATTATGCCGATATTTTAAATGATGAAATGGGCAAAATTGTAAATAATTCCCATTGAACAGAGAGGTGAAGTCGGTGAATAATTTGTATGAGAGCTATCTTAAGGATTTTAGAAAAGAAGTACAAATTGGTAAGAAGAGTGTGTTAATGGTTATAAGGCATTATCATGCTTTTGACTTGTTCAATGAATTAGAATTAAAAGATTTTTATGATATAGATAATATAATTGTTGTTAAGCATGTTTATACTCATAGTGAAGTCAGAAATCCATTTGAGCCATACCTTGGATGGATAAGGGACTATGTAAATGAAAATGTAGAGGATATTGATGAATTCCTTGAAAAAAATGGCGTTTACAGTATGCACAGGGAAATATTCAAGTCATATTTTAAAACGGGTATATGTAAAAGACCAGAGGAGTTTATAGACCATTCTTATAAATTTGAAAATAAATGTGTTTATGATGAAATATTAAGGATGATAGAGTATTGCAGCAGAAGAAGCCATGTGGTTTTTATACTTGATAAACTGCACCTTGCAGATGCATCTGACATAAAACTAATGATGTGCCTGCTGAATTCAGACAGAAATTATAACTTTTTAGCATGTTTTAATGAAAATTATCCAATCAGAAGCTATGTAAAAGGCGACTGGGATAAGCTTATTGGAATACTTGAAAACAGAGAGTGTGTATATGACTACGATATTGTAGCAGAAGACGGATTTAAGGCAGAAAAAAGTGTATCTTGGAAATTAGGTTCAGAGGACTATATAAATGAATTATATTGTATTCATAACAAAATAGAAATGCTTCAGTTTTATGAAGCTTACTATTATCTTGATATAGCTTATGAACAGTTAAATATTGAAAAACTTGATATTGAAGAGGATTATGAATTTGTAGTTTATATGATGCTTATTGAGACATTGCTGGTTCTTACAAAGTTTGATAATATGCAGAACGGTTCAAGACTTAACGATGTTTTGCTGGTATGTGAGAAGATGAAAACAATTTGTTCAAGTACTCAGTCATTGTTTTATAAGTTTATGTATTGTTATGAGTTGTCAAGGGTATATATGATTGGCGGACAGGAAAAAAATACCCTTCATTACATTAATGAAACTATTAAAATAGCTAAAAAAATGAGAGAACAGATTTCTAAACATGATATATTAAAAAGAGAAGTAAGGGCATTTTATGACTGTGCTGATATACCAATTGAGGATTATCTGGAAATCTGTCTTGCAAAAGCAGAAATAATACTTGTAAAGACAAATAATGACTATACTATATACAGCCCTGAAAAAAATAATGTTCCTTATGAACTTATAGATAAGTTAAGAGAAATAAATTATTATGATCATCTTGCTGAAATACTGAATCTTTGCTGTGAAAGAGAGCCGGATTTGTATAAGGATGTTTCATCTATGCGTGATAAAGCTCCTATGCTTTATGAAGCAATAAAAATAGGCAAGAAGATAGGAAATAACGCTTTTCTAAGATCATTATACAGAATAAATATTATGCGTGCATCCAGTGCAGCATGCTTTGATACTGCAAATTATTTTTGTAAAAAAGTTCTTGAGGTTATAGGAGATGACGAACTTCAGGCTGCATACACATATATGGGAATGGGATTTAACAGCTGTACCATTGAACAGTATGAACTTGCCCATGAGTATTTTTCAAATGCTTTAAAAACATGTTATAAGTATCATGATACACAGCATGTGGCAGAATGCCTTTATAATCTGGGACTTAACTGTATGCTTGCAAATGATTATTATGGTGCAATTGAATATCTTTCCTGTGCCATAAGAATTATGGATACAATGGGTTATGCTAAATTATATGCATGTAATATTACAAAATTGTTTGCATTAAGAACAATCTGCTATTTTAGAACAGATAAAACATATTTGTGTTATCTGGAATTAAAGAAAATTGAGAGAAATATAGACTTTAATGTTATAATTGACAAGCAGGATTTCTTTATAGAGGACAAATTCTTCTACTTTTACATTAAGTCTTTAATTGCTTATGTAAACAGAAATTATGAAGAGGCAAGAATAAATATAGATAAGGCACATGTATTTCTTGAAGGCATGGATGGAATGAAATTTTTCATGTATATAACATTCATGTGTGATAAAATGAATATTTACAGAGAATGTGGGCTTAAGACTAAAAGTAATGAGTTTGCAGAACAGGTAATAGCTTATTGTGATGAACACAGACTTAAAGAACAGAAGGAAAAATTTATGGGAACTGTTGCAGGCTCTGTGTACACAAGGGGAAGAAGACATGAATTAAAGCTTGATGGTATAACCCTTGAAGAAATTATAAATATGACTGAAATTGAAAGAATCAAGAAGAAACTTGAAGCCAGAAAAGCAGAAGAGGATTTCTACGGTAAATGGCAGAACCTTATGAGTAATCCTGGTGAAACTGTTTCAGAACTTATTGATAAAGCTCTTAATGCCTTTGAGTATAACTATAATATAGATGGTTTATTTATGATTTATAAGGATGAGAAGGGAAAACTCTTATCAATTACGAAAAATGTCCACTATATGGTGGATAGTGCAACTATTGGTATTTTGTGGGACAATTTTGAAAACACTAACAGAGAGTCTTTCTTTATGACTGCCAATAGTAAAAACTATGATGAATTTACTGAACTTTTAAGATTGTTTAAGACAGACAGGGTATATTCATTAATGGGAATACCATTCAGAGTTAATAATAAGCTAGAGTATGTATTTTATGCATATACAACTATAAAGAGTCTTCGACTTGGAACAGAAAGGGATATATTCCAGATTCTTCACAACCTTAGTGTGGATGTCTGCGAACGTCTTCTAAGACAGTTTATAGATGCGATTCACAGTGTGGAGAAAACAACTGAAATTAAGAAGATGAATAAGATGCTTAAGCAGATTGCTCATACTGATATGCTTACAGGTCTCCTTAACAGAAAGGGGCTTGAGGAAGAACTTAAACGTCAGTTTAAAGTGGATTCTGCTTCAAAGGGAAGCAGTGATTTGTTAAAGAGTAAACTTAAGTATAATTTCTATTCAGTGTTGTATATTGACCTTGATAACTTCAAGTATTGTAATGATACATTTGGACATGATGTAGGAGATGCTGTATTAAAGGCATTTGCTAATCTTCTTGAAAGGCTGACCTTAACTAATAATGGTCTTGCAATACGATATGGCGGAGACGAATTTATCGTTGTATTTAAGAATATGGACAGAAATACGGTGGTAAAACAGATTGAGAATATTTATCAGATGTTGTTAGAGGAAAATTCATTTGTAGATGTTATTTGTGAAGAAATGAATGAACTTGTTAACATTGATGAACAAAACCGTATCTGTTGCTCAGTAGGTGTTGCAGGGTTTAAGACAATCGGAAATGATGGACTTGGAGAATTCTATAAGGCACTTGAAAATGCAGATAAGGCACTGTACCATGTTAAAAAAACCAAAAAAGGAACATATTCATTTTATGCAAAGTAAAAAAGCAGCCAGGCTTAATGTCTGGCTGTTATTTGTGTTGGTTAAATGAATTCGGCGATTTTAGTTACTGCAACGTATATTTCAGATATTTTGTACCATGTAGGAAAGTCAGTTATTCCATTTGGACTTAATCCGAAGATGCTTTGAAATACTTTTACAGCATTTTTTGTCTGGTTTCCGTATATACCGTCTGCTGCAATTTTTGGAATTCTTTTGTAGGTATTTGCGATTGTGTTAAGTTGTTTTTGAAGCTGAAGCACTTTTTGGCCTGAGGCACCATTGTTAAGGTTATATCCTGGCCAGGAAGAAGGAATGCCTGATACTTCTGTTGCTGTATTTATAAATACGTTACTGCCATAATAGCGCCTTAAAATCTCTATTGCTGTTAAACCCTGGTCTGCAAGAGATTTTGAACCCCATTGGGTCATCCAGTTAGGACAGGTTGCATTTTTTCCATCACAGTACTGTGTAAATAAAGGCTGTTTTATGTTGGGCTTTGAAAGATAGTTAACAAATATAGTATCCACAACATTTGAAATGGTATTATAATAATTTCTTCCATTTATCCATTTCTGGTCAAAGGCTGTTGAAGAGGTGATTGTAAAATTGTAGCCTCGGTTACGGTACCATTCTGTATAGACCCTGTTAAGTGTAAATGACATAATGGCAAGAACATTTGCCTGAATGGCAGCTAAAGGCCAGGTTGCATAAATCTCGCTTGATGCAACATTTTTGATATAATCCTTATAGCGAACATAATAATCTTTGGCACTTCTGTCACCAGGAGGACCATCATGTACTACAATATATTCTGGTATAACAACTTTACTTAAAACAATTTCTGAAGTTTCATTAACATCTTTAATTTCACTTTCAGCGATTTTTGGAGGATAGTCTCCATACAGGGTATGGTCAGGAATAACAAAACTTTCCACAGTATCATTGTTGTTACGTGGCATTAAGCGTATGTTCTGAATGGCTGTAACATCAGAGAGAATTTCAACTCCATTTATCAACACACTTTCAAAACCATTTGCAGATATCATAAGACTATATTTGGCATATGGAATATTAGCGTTAATTGTCAGGCTAAGTTCCTTTTCCGGGGCACCTAATGTTATAACTTCAGTCTGTCCGCTGTCATCAGTGGTATATTCTCCATAAGTATTATTCTGGTTATCGTCCATAACAACGACTGTGGCACCATTTACCGGAGCCTCGTTTGTAATAGATACGATATTAACTATAAGATTTCCCTTATCAGGGAAGCTGTCTGTCTGGCAGTATTTGATATTAGAATACATTCCATATCCTCACATTGTTTTTAAGTAATTATATGCTAAATTTAAAATAAATGTTCTTGACAAATGAAAAAAAAGATTGTATAATTCTAAGAGTGTGGTTTACTACGTGAACCATCATAGAAGTACGAGGAGGTGGATGAATATGTCAATATGTCCAAAGAACAAATCTTCTAAAGCAAGAAGAGATAAACGTAGAGCAAATTGGAAGATGTCTGCTCCAAACTTAGTAAAGTGCAGTAAATGTGGTGAACTTATGATGTCTCACAGAGTATGTAAGAATTGTGGTTCATATAATAAGAAAGAGATAATCGCTGTTGACTAATAGCGACTAATATATATATCAGAACGCATGCAAAACTGATATGATTATATTTATGTGCACATGAAAGAAAGGACTGTATAATAGTAGCTGTTATACAGTCTTTTTTATTAAATTAAGAAATTTCTCAAAAATTTCTTATTTAATAAAAATGCTCCGCGAGGATCGCACTGCGGTGGAATGGACTCAATAAACGAAGGTATTTTAAGGGAAGGAAGATTGTATGTGGTATGTAATACAGGTAGCAGGTGGAACAGAGCATAAGGTTAAAGGAGATTTAGAAAGATATCTGCCAGAAGGACTAATGGAAAAGTGCTTTATACCATTATACGAAGAAATGGTGAAATTTAACCACAATTGGCATATGAAAACAAAGATATTGTTTCCATGTTATTTGTTCGTTGTAACTGATGATTCTGAAAAATTGTATATGGAATTAAAGCATATAGATGGTCTTACGAAACTTTTAAAGAGTGGAGATGATATTTTACCATTACCTGAAAATGAAGTTGATCTTCTTAAGAGATTAGGTGGAGACGATCACATTGTGGAAATGTCATTAGGCTATAAAGAGGGAGACAAAGTAGTTATTACCAAAGGTCCGTTAATTGGTTATGAAACCTTAATTAAAAAGATTGACAGACACAAGCGTAAAGCAATTCTGGAAGTAGAGTTTTTTCACCAGAAGAAGGAAATAGAAGTTGGATTAGAGGTTCTTCCAGCTTCACAAAATGATAAATAGTGTAATTTCTATTGACTTTATTGGTGGTTGCATTATACAATAATTATAGGCTTAAATTTCGAAGAGGTGGATAAGGATATGAGTGAAATTAATAATATGCAGGGTAGTAATGAAACTAACAATATGGTTAAAGATGTTAATGATAGAAAAAGACTTGAAGAGAATGCAAAACTTAGAAAAAAACTTATAGAAGATATGAATAAGGAACAGTCTCTTGAGGAGTTTGGTTCATTTATGACATCACAGAAGAAACCTACAAGGAAGAAGTTTTTTGTAACAACTGTAGTTGCAGTTCTTTTACTTGCAGGTTTAAGTGTTGTTTTATACAGAGATTATTTTACTAATGACAGTCTTTTAAGAAAAAGCAAGCTTGGTATGAGCTTTGATGAAGTTGTTCATTCAGAGAAGTTTTTGTTTGATTCTAAAGAGTATGAGTCAATTGGAGATAATATTTTAATATATAATGGTATAAAGTACACTAATATTAAAGGTGATGTGGTTTATTACTTTAATCAGAGTGGAAGTGAGCTTTCTATGATTGCTTTTAAGTTCCCTTATTCTGAGGCAAATTATAAGGCTTTAATTAACAGAATAAGCAAGCAGTATGGTAATTATGTGGAAGAAGAAAAGTCTGATTATCAGGATATTAAACTTCATTGGTCAACTAAAGATGGAAATGATATACTTTTTGTTTCCGTTAAGAACAATAATACTATAGAAGTTGATGTTAAAAAGCAAGAATAATGAATGTTACATTTTACATAGAGGTGCTCGTTTATGAATTGTTTTGAAGCCCAGAATCTGAGCATGCAATATGTTAATGGAGATATAGAGGAAGAGAAGATTAAGCCGTTTTTAAAACATGTTGCATCATGCAAGGATTGTAAGGAAGAGTTGGAGATATGTTATATCATAGTTAATGGTATGAAGGAACTGGAACAGGATAAGACTAAGATTAATAACTTTCATGAAGCCTTTGAGAACATGTTTAATGGTGCAATCAAAAAGCTTGATAAGAAGCATAATGAAAGAAAAATCAAGATTATAATAATGGTAATTCTTATAATTATATTAGTTCTTGTTCTTACGGGAGATATATATGAGTTTGCCAGATTATCATAATTGAATGGAGAATAGTTTAATATGAAGAAGATAGTTCTTATAGATGGTAACAGCATAATGAACAGGGCGTTTTACGGAATACCATTGCTTACTAATGCAAAAGGAATGCATACCAATGCGGTGTATGGATTCCTTAATATTATGTTTAAAATTCTCGATGAAGAGAAACCGGATTACCTTACGGTGGCTTTTGATGTTAAAAGTCCTACTTTCAGACATGAGATGTACAGTGAGTATAAGGGAACAAGAAAGGGAATGCCAGATGAATTAAGGGAACAGATGCCTCTTATAAAGGAGACACTTTCTTCTATGAATATTACAATTGTAGAAAAAGCCGGAATTGAGGCAGATGATATACTTGGTACAATTGCAAGAAAAGCTGAAAAAGAAGGCATGATAGTATCTCTTGTTTCTGGAGACAGGGATTTATTACAGATTGCAACTGATAATATAAAGATAAGAATACCTAAGACTAAAAAGGGCCAGACAGAGATAGAAGACTATAATACAAAGGATGTTTATGAGGCCTATGGCATAGAGCCACTTCAGATAATTGATTTAAAGGGACTTATGGGTGATGCCTCTGATAATATCCCGGGAATTCCTGGAGTTGGTGAGAAGACAGCCATTAAGATACTTAAAGAATGGCATGATGTGGAGAATGCCATTGCTAATGTTGATAATATAACTCCTAATAAGGCAAAGCTTTCTCTTAGTGAGAATAAAGACCTTGCGATTTTAAGTAAGAAATTAGCAACTATAAAGACAGACTGTGAGTTTGAGTACTCATTTGATAATGCTCTTTGTGATAGCATGTTTAATGAGAATTCCCTTAAAATGTTTAAGGAGTTAGAGTTTAAGACATTTATTTCAAGATTTTTATCAGATGTTGAAGTAAAGAATGATGTGCTTTCATATGTAACTGTAATTGATAATATTGCAGATTTTGAGAATCTGTTAGAGGAAGTTTGTAAATCAGACTTTGTAGGACTTTCATATAGCGATATTTTATATAAAGCCCTTGCAATTACTACTTCTGATGATAAGATTTATTATATAAAAGAAGGCGGCTTTATAACAGGAATGTTGATAACTTCAAGTATTTTAAGAGTTTTCAACAGTGTCAGCATGGTTTCTGTTAATGATATTAAGAAGATAATGTATGGGATTAATACAGATAATGCAGAGTATATAGAGAGCATTATTGATTGCAGCCATATATTTGATATATCAATTGCAGCATATCTTCTTAATCCTTTATCTGATACCTATGGATATGATGATATAGCGAAGAATTATCTTTCTATGCTTTTAAAGTCTGAGAAGGATCTTCTTGGTAATGCTGTTAACAAGGTTTTACCTGAACATGAAGATGATTATAAGGCTATTGCTATATATAATTCTTATGTTTCTTATAAGGCATATGATGCCATGGTTAAGGAACTTAAGGAAAATGGCATGTATGAACTAATGTATAACTGTGAGATGCCTCTTGCTGCCACTCTTTATGACATGGAAAGACGTGGCATAAAAGCAGATGGGGACAGTTTATTAAAGTATGGAAAGCAGTTAGACGAAAGAATAGAAGAGTTAGAACTCTTAATTTATGACCTGGCTGGTGAAAAGTTTAACATAAATTCACCTAAGCAGCTTGGTGTTATATTATTTGAAAAGATGAATATGCCATTTGCTAAGAAAACAAAGACAGGATATTCAACATCTGCAGATGTTCTTGAAAAGTTAAGAAGCGAGCATCCTGTTATTAACTATATTCTTGAGTACAGACAGCTTACAAAGCTTAGATCAACTTATGTTGAAGGCTTAAGGGGATATATTGAAGAGGACCATCGTATAAGAAGTACATTTAACCAGACCATTACAGCAACTGGAAGAATAAGCAGTACAGAGCCTAATCTTCAGAATATTCCTATACGTATGGAACTTGGACGTGCCATAAGAAAGGTATTTATCCCAGAGGATGGTTTTGTTTTTGTTGATGCAGATTATTCCCAGATTGAGTTAAGGGTACTTGCCCATATGTCCTGTGATGAGAAGCTTATAGAAGCTTATAAGAAGGATGTTGATATACACAGAATGACTGCCTCTGAGGTATTTCATATACCACTTGATGAGGTAACTGATTTGCAGAGACGTAATGCCAAGGCAGTTAACTTTGGTATTGTTTATGGCATAAGTTCATTTGGACTGGGACAGGATCTTAATATATCAAGAAAAGAAGCAGAAGGTTATATTGAGAAGTATTTTGCCACATATCCTAAAGTTAAGGAGTTCCTTGATGGACTTGTGGATTTTGCTAAGACTAATGGATATATAACTACCATGTTTAACAGAAAGCGTCCGGTGCCTGAGATTAATGCATCAAATTTTATGCAGAGATCCTTTGGAGAGCGAATTGCCATGAATTCACCTATACAGGGTACTGCAGCAGATATTATTAAGATTGCCATGATTAATGTTAACAAGAAGCTTATGGAAGCGGGTCTTAAGTCAAGACTTATATTACAGATTCATGATGAACTTTTAATTGAGGCAGCAAAGGATGAAGTTGATACTGTTAAGAAGATTCTTCATGATGAGATGTTTAATGCTGTTACACTTACAGTACCTCTTGAAGTTAGCGTTGAATTCGGTAATACATGGTATGATGTAAAGTAGGTGTTATAATGAACATTATAGGAATTACCGGCGGAATAGGAAGCGGAAAGTCTTTAGCAGCATCATTTTTAAAGGAACTTACAGGTTCTGATGTTATATTTACAGATGATGTTGCAAAAAAACTTATGGATAAAGGCAATACTATATATTATGATGTTATTGATAAGTTTGGTGAAGATATATTAGATGCAGATAAAAGTATTAACAGAGAGAAGCTTTCTAAAATTATTTTTGCAGACAACAATAAGAGGCTTATGCTTAATAAACTTTCCCATAAGCATGTTTTAGATGAGGTTAACAGGCTTATTAAGGAAGCAGAAGATAGTGGCAGGAAAAGTATATTCATAGAGTCTGCTTTATTTAAGGAAGCTAAGTTTGAAGATATATGTGATGAGATATGGCTTGTGTATACACCAGTTGAAGCAAGAGTTAAGAGACTTGTTTCTGACAGGGGGTATAGTGTTGAAAAGTGTGGAAGCATTATTAATAATCAGCCACAGGATGATGAATTTAAGGAATCCAGTGATGTTATTATTGTAAATGACGGAAGTACTGAGGATTTAAAAGAGAAGATTAAGAATATTTTGACTGAAAAAGGAATGATTTGATGAATCTGTGCAGTATAGTCAGTGGAAGCAGTGGTAATTGCACTTATATAGGCAATGAAGATACACATTTGCTTGTTGACGTAGGAATTAGTAAAAAGAAGTTAGAAGAAGGCCTTAAGGCTGTTGATGTGGATATTAATAAAATCAGTTCTATTCTTATTACCCATGAGCATATAGATCATATAAGTGGTCTTGGGGTTATGATGAGAAAGTTTGGTATGAAGGTTTATGGCACAAGGGAAACCCTGATGGCTGCCATGAATAAGGGAATTGGAAAGGTTGATACATCATTATTTCATTTTATTGAGCCTGATAAGGAGTTTGTTATTAACGATATTACGATACGCCCTTTTTCTATTTCACATGATGCTGCTAATCCTGTATGTTATACTGCCAAGGATTCAAAGGACAAGGTTTCCGTTGCTACAGACCTTGGGAAGTATGATGATTATATTATAGATAACTTAAAGGGCTCAAGAGCCATACTTATAGAGGCTAATCATGATATTAACATGCTTGAGGTTGGACCATATCCATATTATCTTAAGCAGAGAATATTAAGTGATTTTGGACATTTATCAAATGACAATTCTGGAAAGCTTTTAACGAATCTTATAGATGAGAATCTTGAGTATGTGTATCTTGGACATTTAAGCAAGGAGAATAATTATCCTGAACTTGCATATGAAACAGTAAGATGTATTGTTAAGGACAATGTATCTAAGGAGTCCGGTATCAGAACAAAACTTGCTGTTGCTTATAGAGACAAGCCATCTATGATGGTATAATAAAAGAACGGAGTGTGTACTATGAAAAAAACTATTATTACAGTTGTTGGAAAGGACAGTATAGGAATAATTGCTAAGGTTTGTACTTACCTTGCAGACAAGAATGTTAATATCCTTGATATATCACAGACAATAGTACAGGGATTTTTCAACATGATGATGATTACAGACATGACTGAATGCAGTGTTGGCTTTGAAGAGGTTTCTAACCAGCTTGAGGAGTTAGGAAAAGAACTTGGTGTTACAATTAAAGCACAAAGAGAAGAAATATTTGAAAAAATGCACAGATTATAGTTTGGAAAGGATTTTGACTTATGGCTAATATTTATGAGGTTATAGAAACCAATAAGATGATTGAGCAGGAAAATCTTGATGTAAGAACAATTACTATGGGGATTAATCTGCTTGATTGCTGTGATTCTGATTTGGATAAGCTTAATAAGAATATATATGATAAGATTACAGGTCTTGCTAAGGACCTTGTAAGTACAGGTAATGCCATTCAGAAGGAATATGGAATTCCGATTGTTAACAAGCGTATATCTGTCACTCCGATTGCACTTGTTGGTGGATGTGCATGTAAAACGCCTGATGATTATGTTACTATTGCCAAGACTCTTGATAAAGTAGCAACTGAAGTAGGAGTAAACTTTATAGGTGGTTATTCTGCACTTGTTTCAAAGGGAATGACTAAGAGCGATATTAATCTTATAAAGTCAATTCCTAAGGCACTTGCATGTACTGAGAGGGTGTGCAGTTCTGTAAATGTTGGTTCAACTAAGACAGGTCTTGATATGGATGCAGTTAAGCTTCTTGGTGAGATTGTTCTTGAAACAGCAGAACTTACAAAGGACAGAGATTCATTAGGATGTGCAAAGTTAGTAGTATTTTGTAATGCTCCTGATGATAATCCATTTATGGCAGGTGCTTTCCATGGAGTTACTGAAGCAGATGCCATTATAAATGTTGGTGTCAGCGGACCAGGTGTTGTTAAGAAGGCTCTTGAAGAGGTAAGAGGAGCTGATTTTGGAACACTTTGTGAGACAATTAAGAAGACAGCTTTTAAGGTTACAAGAGTTGGACAGCTTGTTGCTCTTGAGGCTTCAAAGAGACTTAATGTGCCATTTGGTATTATTGATTTGTCCCTTGCACCTACACCTGCAGTTGGTGACAGTGTTGCTGATATACTCTGTGAGATTGGTCTTGAGTATGCAGGAGCACCAGGTACTACAGCTGCACTTGCTTTACTTAACGACCAGGTTAAGAAGGGCGGAGTTATGGCTTCTTCTTATGTAGGAGGACTTAGCGGAGCATTTATTCCTGTAAGTGAGGATCAGGGTATGATTAATGCCGTTAATGAAGGTGCACTTACACTTGAAAAACTTGAGGCTATGACTTGTGTTTGTTCAGTAGGTCTTGATATGATTGCAATTCCTGGTGATACAAAGGCAACTACCATTTCTGGTATTATAGCTGATGAGATGGCTATAGGTATGGTTAACCAGAAAACAACAGCAGTAAGAATTATTCCTGTTATAGGTAAAAATGTAGGAGATACTGTTGAATTTGGCGGACTTCTTGGTTATGCACCAGTTATGCCTATTAATAAATATAGCTGTGATGCTTTTATTAACAGAGGCGGACGTATTCCTGCACCAATACACAGTTTTAAGAACTAGAGGTAGGTAACATGGGTAAGCTTAGTGCTATAGATTATAAAAAGGTATTTTACTATTTTGAGGAAATATCAAATGTACCAAGAGGTTCAGGATATAATGATAAAATAAGTGAATATCTTGTAAATTTTGCTAAAATACATAATTTTGACTATATATGTGATGAATACAAAAATGTTATAATATATAAAAGGGCATCTGTTGGATTTGAAGACAGAGATACAATTATACTTCAGGGCCATATGGATATGGTTTGTGAGAAAACTTCTGATTCGAAGCATGACTTTTTAAATGAAGGACTTGAGCTTCTTATTGAGGATGGATTTGTTACTGCAAATGGCACAACATTAGGTGGAGACGATGGTATAGCTCTTGCCTACATGCTGGCTTTCCTTGACAGTGACGAATATAATCATCCTGCTTTAGAATGTGTGTTTACTACAGATGAGGAAACAGGCATGGATGGAAGCATAGGACTTGATGCAGGTCTTCTTCATGGAAAGTACATGATTAATCTTGATTCTGAAGAAGAAGGTGTTTTTCTTGCTTCATGTGCAGGAGGTTTAACAGCCAGATGCACTTTTAATATAAAGAGGGAACAAAAGACTGGTAAATTACTTAAGATAAGAGTAAGTGGTCTTAAGGGAGGACATTCTGGTACAGAGATTAACAAGTACAGAGAGAATGCTTCTGTTATATTAGTAAGACTTCTTAATGAGTTAAGAAAATATAATAAGTATGAACTGTTAAATTTAACAGGTGGTACTAAAGATAATGTCATAACTAGTGAGGCTTATGCCGATATACTAATTAGGGAAATGGAATTTAATGTAATTTTGCGAAAACTGGCATCAATATCTAAATGTATCTTAAGTGAAATAAATGATTATGAGCCGAAAGTTTCAATTGACTTTGGCTATGAAGAGGAGAAGGAATATAAGGTTATTAATGAAGAGATTACAGGAAAGATTATTAGTGCACTGATGTCTGTTCCATATGGTGTTCTTAAAATGAGTGCCAATATAGAAGGTCTTGTTGAGAGTTCAATTAATTTTGGTACGCTTGAAACAAGTGATAAAGGAATAGTTGCCCAGTTTTCCATAAGAAGCAGCAAAGACAGTTATAAAGAATATACATTTGACAGAATTAAAGCCATTATGTCTAATTATGATGCTGAGGTTATTAAGAAATCGGAATATCCTGCATGGGAATTTAATAATAGTTCAAAACTAAGAAAAGTTGCATGTGATGTTTATAAAGAACTATTTGATAAGAATCCTAAAGTTGAGGCTATTCATGCAGGACTTGAGTGTGGAATTATATCCAAGAAGATAGAGGGGCTTGATATTGTTTCATGCGGACCAGATATACTTGATATTCATACAGTAAAGGAAAGAATGGATATTGAATCTGTTAAAAGAATGTACGACTGGATGGTAAAAGTAATAGAGTCGTTATCTTAATTATATGTGAGTAATTGAATGGAGAAGTGGTTATATGAGTGACAATTTTGGAATGAATAATAATCCTGGGGAAAATCCAGCAGTTTCTGCAAAGAGTTCATCAACAGGAACTGCCAATAGTGTTTTAAAGAATATGCAGAATGCAAAGGCTGCACAGAATTACAACAAGCAGCTTGTTATGTCTGCGCCTAAACTGACTGCTCAGCAGCAACAGGTACTGTTTGAACAGTATAAAAGCCAGCCACAGCAGCCAGTTGCGACAACTCAGCAGGCTTCTGCTCCAGTACAGCAGACATTTGAACAGCCACAGGCGCAGCAGGCTGTAACTCCTTCTGTACAGTCGCCAGTTCAGCAACCGGTACAACAGACATTTGAGCAGGCACCGTTACATCCTGTTATGCCAACACCTGCAGCACCTGTATTTGAACCAGTGCAGCCAGCGTACGGTCCTAATGCGGGTATGATGAGAAGTTACAATCCTTCTGTAAGTACAGGCAATCCATATGTAAGTCCTTCGATGGATACAGATTTTGATGATATTAGCAAGAATCTAAGTTCTAATATTAATCAGAGTCTTAATGTGAGCATAAAGGGTGGCGTTATAAGTAATGTTACACCTGTAGTTGAGAATCATTATACGCCTCATGTAAGTCCGGAACCTTTAAAGCCCAGCATGCCTGTAATGCCGGGAGTTATTGCACCACAGCAGAATATGCAGACGGTACAGCAGAGTATGCAGCAGCAAATGCAGCAGAATATTCCGCCGGTACAGCAGAATATGCAGCAGAATAATATGGCTGCAGGAAACCAGAATAACTACGGACAGAATTATAATAATACAGCTAATAACAATAATTCTTATAATAACCAGAGTTCGCCTTACAAAAATGCTATACCAAAGGGTGTAGATACTGAACCGGTTGATAAGGAACAGCTTAATACAAAAGACAAGATAATAATAAGTACTTTAATTATTGCTTCACTTCTTTGTATATTTATTATTGCATTTTTGTGGATTACCAAAGGCAATAATGTTAGTAAAGATAAGACAGATACATCAAAGTCTGAAGTGATACAGGAAGTAAAGAATGATAAAGAAATAATTGAAGAAAATGATGGCAATGAAAAAGCCATAAAAAAAAATGCTACAAAGTCGGATGATGACACTATTAAAGATTTAACATACGAAGGTATTGATAAAGATAACGTCTCCATGATTTTCGGTGGAGACGTTTTACTGTCACAAAGTATGATAAACAGTTATAATAAGAATAAGGCAGATATAACTAATATTTTATCAAAAGATATAGTAGATATGTTTGTAAAAAGTGATATTGCCATGGTAAATGAGGAATTCCCTTTTAGTACAAGAGGAGAGCAGATGCAGGATAAACAATATACATTTAAAGCACCTCCTGAATATGCCAAGGTATTTAACCAGATGGGTGTAGATATAGTATCACTTGCAAATAATCATATACTTGACTTTGGAACAGATGCATTAATAGATACTTTTTCGACTTTAAATGAATATAATCTGATGTATGTAGGTGCAGGTAATAATCTCACTGAAGCAAAGGAAACAAAGTATATAAAAGTTAATGATCTAAATGTAGCTTTTTTATGTGCTTCGAGGGTAATACCTGTTTCAAGTTGGGGAGCAACAGGAACAACACCAGGTGTATTTACAACATATGATCCAACGGCTCTTATTCAGGAAATAAAAAAAGCTGAATCCGAGGCAGATGTATCTGTAGTTTACGTACACTGGGGTGTTGAACATGAGGAAATGCCTCAGGATTATCAGATTAATCTGGCAAAAAAATATATTGACGCGGGAGCAGATGTAGTTATCGGATGTCATACACACTGTTTGCAGGGGATGGAACTATATAATGGAAAGCCTATTGTATATAGTATGGGAAATTTTATGTTTGGTGGAAATATAGACCAGACAATGATTTTAAAAGTAGACATAGATAAAGATAAGAATGTTAAGGCATCAATAAAACCTTGTTATTCTGCAGGGTACTGTACAAAACTTGTTACAGACTCTTCAAAAATACAGCAGTTTTATGATTATTATAAAGGAATATCATTTGGCATAGATATTGATGAGAATGGCAACATTCTTGCCCAATAGAAAAATGGCGAAGTTTATAATACTTCGTCTTTTTTTATGAATAAAATCGGATGAATAGACATATATATTAGATAGTCTGAAGAAATACTGATGGTTATGGTATGTTATAAAAGAGTTTGGTTAGTAACAGTGGTAATACTTATGCCTTTTATAATGGTGTTGATGCTTGATTTTATTAAATTAATATATATAGACAGAAAATTTGCTGCTTCGCAAGGGGGTAAGGAAAGTGAAGAGTTTAGAAAGTTTGATATAGGAACTCTTTATATTTATGAAAATGAAAAATATGAAGACAATAATAATATAAAGCATTTGTCTGATAATCTTAATAATATTGATTTAATTGAAAAAAACAGAGAGTATTTAAAGTATGGATATTTAAATATTTTAGATGATATGGATAGAAATGTATGCAGTGATGTAATACCAGTATCAATATTTAAGGGTGCCGGCAAGAGTATTATGATAAATAAAATAAAAGACAAAGTTACGGGGCTTATATGCAGCAATATAAAAAATGTTTATAGAAGCATAGCAGATGAAATCAGTTATTTCCCAATAGTCCTTTTAAATTCAGATAATTATGAAATGAATTATAAAGACTTATGGGCTTATAATGTTTACCTGGATGGATGTAATATAGTTTTAAATGATAAGACTGATGGAAAATATCCTGTGATAAGTATTACTAATGGAAATATTATTCATATTGGCTGGGAAGAAATATCCGGGTACATGGTAGAGGTTAAAAGTGAAAATGGAAATTTCTATAAGTACTCACATTTACATTCATTTGACAGTAGTATCAAGAAAGGTGATAATATAAAAGCAGGCCAGCTGTTAGGATTTGTAGGCAGTTCGGGAAATGGAGAGTATGGAACAAGCAATAAATATACCACCCATTTAAATGTGAGCATACATACAAATGTAAAAAACAATGACATAAGTATTAACCCATATTTCATCTTAAAATACCTTGAAGGCGGAGTTTTATACTACAATTACTAACATTGACCATGTTGTCAATTTATGGTATAATATACATAGATTCATTGGTGAAGGACGTAAGCATTTTTTTTGATCCAACTAACTTCAGGCAGGAGGATATAGCTAATGGATATACAATTATGGAGAGAAATTTTAGACCCTTACTTTCTTGCAGTTGATGAGCTTAAGGTAAAGTTTCAGCATCTTAAAAGCGAGTACAATAACGCAGGAGAGTACTGTCCCATAGATCAGATTGAGGGTCGTGTAAAGAGTATTGCAAGCATCATTGAGAAGGCACAGAAGAAGGATATTCCGCTTGATGAGATTGAAGATAGACTCGTAGATATAGCTGGAATAAGGATTATATGCCAGTTTGTTGAAGACATTCAGACTGTTGTTAATATTATTAAGAACAGGGTTGATATGAATGTTATTCAGGAAAAGGATTATATAACCAACAGCAAACCAAGTGGTTATAGAAGCTATCATCTTATTATTGAATATCTTGTGCATACAACAAAGGGTGCAAAGAAGCTTAAGGCTGAGATACAGATTAGAACTCTTGCTATGGACTTTTGGGCAACTATTGAACATTCGTTGCAGTATAAGTACAAGTATAATATTCCACAGACTATTAAAACAAGGCTTTCGAATGCAGCTAATGCAATTATAGTGCTTGACAATGAGATGGCAGCAGTAAGAGATGAGATAATGGATGCTCAGGATTCGTTACAGTTAAAGGATAACATAGTATCCGATATTTTAACGAATGTTCAGAATCTTTATAAGGTGGCTAATAAAAGGGAGATAATAAAGATTCAGGATGAATTTTTGAAGATATATAAGGATGGCGATTTGTATGAACTTGAAAAGTTCAGAAAGGAGCTTGATATTATATCTGAAAGCTACAGGGCCCAAAGCCTTATGTAGAGGAAAAGTTAATACTAGAGAATTTGACAAATGTACATTGGGAAACGGATGTACATTTGTTTTTTATTTAGTGAGATTTGTAGAAGTTTTTTGGTGGATAATGAAAAAATGAGTGCGGAAGAGAGATTGCAGTAACAGATGCCAGTGGTAATACAACAAGAAAAGAGTATGATACTAATGGTGTTGTTACAACATATGAATATGATGAACTTAACAGAATGGTTAAGTCTATTAATGCCCTTGGAGAAGCAAGCTCTGTAGAGTATACTAAGGATGGACAGGTATCTGTACTTACTGGTGCCTTAGGAAGCAGCAAAAACTATGAGTATGATAAGTTCCAAAGACTTATATCAGAAAGTACAGCATCAGGAGCCAGAATAACTTATAAATATAATGCAGATGGACTTCTTGAGGAAAAGAAGAATGGTAGAGACCAGTCAGAAACTTATACTTATGATAAGGCTGGAAATATAACTAAAGTTGTTAATGAAGAAGGAACAACAACTTATAAGTATGATGAAAACTATAACATTACAGAGGTTAAGGACAGCACAGGAACAGTTAAGAGAACTTATGATGAAAAGAGCAGACTTGTAAGTGCTAAGGATACTAAAAAGGATGGAACTGTTATTAGTTCATATACATATGAATATGATGTAATGAATAGTATAACAAGTGAAGTTTCTGAGGTTGACAATATACGATATGAGTATTTATACGATAAGCTTTATAGACTTACAGAAAGAAAAACGGTACTGATAGCAACAGGAGAAATAGCAGATAAGGAAAACTTTACTTATGATGCTGCTTGTAATATAATTAATTCAAGTGATGTTAATGGAACATCAGAAAGAAGCTACAATGCCAACAACCAGCTTGTTACAATGGATAATAATGGTTATGCTTATGATAAAGATGGCAACATGATATCCGGAGTAATAGGCAGTGCTAATGCAACTCTTTCATATGATTCACAGAACAGACTTGTTAAGATGTCTAAGGATGGAAGAACAGACAGTTACACTTATGATGCAGAGGGAATAAGAACATCAAAAGTAACAACTGAAACTGATGGAAAGAAGAAGACATCTAAGTATACATACAATCTTGTGTCAGACCTTACTGAATTAATATATGAGGAAACAAAAGACAGTATAATCAAGTATGTATATGGAGCAGGTTCACTTGTAAGTCAGGAAGTAGTTAAGAAAGAAAGTAGCAACAAGGATAATAACGATAAAAAAGAAATTTCTTACTTCCACTATGACTTAAGAGGAAGCACTATAGCTTTAACTAATGAATCAGGAAAGATAACAGATAGATACCTTTACAGTACATATGGAAAGGTAAATGTTGTTGAAGGAACAAAGGCTAAGACAGAATTTCTTTATAATGGACGAGACGGTGTAATGAATGAAGAGCACTGTAAATAGTTATTATATGGTAATGCCGAGCTAAACACTTGCTGTTTAGCTACGGCTATAAGGGTAAAACTTGCAGAGAATTAAGCCCAACATTCGAAGAATGTTTTTAAATGGGCTTAATTTTGTTAATGTTCGAAGAACAGTAAGCTTTATTACATGCGTACACGTTATTACTCGCCAGAACTTGAGAGATTTATTAATGCAGATATACTTGTAGGAGATATATCAAACTCAAGTACTTTAAACCAGTTTGCTTATGTAGAAGGTTCACCGGTATCAATGATTGATCCATTTGGACTTTGTGCAGAGCCTTCATCAAAGAACAAGACTTCAAAGGCAGCAAAGAATAACAGCAATTGGTGGAGTAAAGCCTCAAAGAAAGCAACACCAGCGTTAAAGAAAGCTGGTTCAAGTTTAATTAGGGAAGAAATTAATGAAGATGTCATTTAAGGAGGGTTAGATACTTTTTGAGTTGGAGGATATGGTAAAAAATATGAGATATCCAAGGATGTAGGAACGGAAGAACAGACAGTTATATTTATGATGCAGAGGGTGTAAGAACATCAAAAGTAACTACTGAATCTGACGGAAGGAAGAAGACATCAAAGTATACATACAACCTTATCTAGGATGACATCCAAATGAATATCATGATTTTAGTTTAGAAAATATGGATGAAATTGATGATATCGTTAAAAATATGAAAGAAATAGATAAAGATTTGGATGAATAAAAAGAATTTTTGGATTTATTTGAATTAATAAAAGATGAAGTTAAAAAAATCCGGATATACTTTATAAAGATTATTGGAAATAGAAATTATAATGGATGAGTATAGCTTAGAAATATTATTTTTCTATTATAAAGATAGTGATAGTTAAGATTGGTGGAAAATATGTGATAACGAAGCTATGGTTTACAAGATAAAATATTATGGTTGATGATTGTTGGAAGATGTGTTTTGAAAGTTTAACTAATTTGCCTTTCAATAATCATAAACTAATTTTATAGAGGTGATGATTTTGTTATATTATAAAATTACAGAAGATAGTGGTATGAACGATAATGTAATTTTACATAGTCTAGATATAAAGGAAAGTTCATCGGAATATTTAACAGGAAGGTATTGTGAAAATTTAAACATAGACTATACATTTTATTTTGATGAGAATGAGGGGACAATATGGAATGATTGTATTCCAAATAACAAAGGATGGTTCACTGTATCTAGG
>JAILNW010000369.1 GCA_024691145.1 Lachnospiraceae bacterium | reverse complement strand
TAAACATGGATGAAACAACGGTTGTAGAAACTATAGAACAACCGTTGTTTCATCCATGTTTAAAGTATCACGAAATAATTTTTCTGATTCTGCAACTAGTTCGCAAAGTCGTTTATTATTTGGACTCTTAAGTAATCTCTTAAACTCCATCCTTAATTCTTCATTAGGTATTCTAACTAGTGACGTTTCATAATCATATGCAAGATATCCAAGATGTATCATTAATGTGAGTACATCATCACTTGAGTTAAATGTTTTAAAATCATTTTCAAAGTCTTCTGTATAAACTTCAATTGGTTCCCCTGCAATTAAACGAACAACCTTATCCTGCAAACCATCCATATTCATATTAACGTATGTTTTAAGTGATTCAGCTTTTGATGTTTTCCTCCAATATGATTTGTATTTTTTCCTTTTCATAGCCTGCATCACAGAATAAGGATTATAAATTGAATGACAGCTTCCAAATGTATATCCATCATACCATTCTTCTGCTTCATTAAAATCCATATGGTTTATTTCACATAATTTTTCTACTTCAGATTCCGTAAATCCCATATAGGGTGCAAATTTATCAGCTTCAATAACAGAGTACTCATTAAAGTCTGATACTGCTGATTCTGAACCATCTTTCTTTATTGGCAATATGCCCGTCATATAAACTGCTGCAAATATTTTTGCAGTCGTTCCACTTCCATTAAATAAAGTCCTTAAGAAAAGCAGATATTCTCTTGTAATCTTTGGTGTTTCCCTGATAGGTGCATCCCATTCATCTATAATCATAATAAACTTATGTTTATCAGCTTCAACAACATTTATTAGTGTCTGGTCAAATGTACTTTTTATCTCAACATTGCCATATGTATTAAGTATTTCTTTAGTTACACTGTCCTTTATAAATGAAACAAGATTCTCTGGACCAACATTACCTAAAATATTTGACATGTCCAGATATATAATATTGTATTTATTAATATGCTCTTCATAATGCTCAGTCTTGCTTATCTCTTTATCATCAAATAAACTGTGTGAATCACAGGTACAATCATAATAAGCACATATTGCCTGTGCTGAAAATGATTTTCCAAATCGACGTGGTCTGCTTATACATGTAAGATTATCATATGAATTAATTGTTTCATTTAATAATCCAATAATTCCTGTTTTATCTATATAAAGATTTTTTAAAATACGCTCAAATCCGGTATTTCCAGGATTAAGATAAGTACCCATATACGTCATTCCCTCCATTGTCTTTTATACATTATGCTTTTTTTATTGTAACATACAATAAACTTATTAGCAAGCAAGACACTAACTCTGTTTTTCCATTGAGGAAAATTTTTTTTATTAAAAAAGGTGAGCAATCGCTCACCTAATTATTAATCCATTATTTTGCTTACTAATGTATCTACAGCAGGTATTATTACAGTCTGTTTCTTTAATGCCTTAAATCCAAGTGCTAAAAACACGATTGTCTTTATTATACCTATTGCACTTGTTAATACGCTTATGATCTGATTTAACTTGCCAAATGATACTACTCCGTCAAATACTGATGCCACATCATATAAGAAACTAAATGCTTCTGGAACAAGTCCAATTAATTCGAGTATTACTGAAAAGAAAGCTAATGTTGCAACAGCCTTAACGCATGTTCTTTTTAACCATGCATCCTCTTCAAATAATAATACGTATCCTGCAAGAACTATTGTAACAAGATATCCTGCAAAAAGTCCTGAAAAGCAAGTAATTGCGCCAAGTGCCCCTACAGTAATGCCTAATTTAGTTTTTTCCATAATCCATATCCTCCATCAAAATATTTAAGATGCTTATGTACTATGCACCCAAATATCAGTATAGCACAAGGGGGAGGTAATGTCTATTGGGAATTTTCTAATCAAATTCTAATTTGACCTTTGTTATATATGGTATTACAATATACATATAAAAACAAGCAAAACAATTAAGGGAGGATTTTATTATGAAATTAGTTACTGTTGAACAAATACCTGGAGAGTATGAGGTTTTAGGAATGGTGTCTGGATCTGTGGTTCAGTCAAAGCATATAGGAAGGGACTTTATGGCTGGCATGAAGACTCTTGTTGGTGGTGAGATTAAGGGATATACTGAGATGCTTTATGAAGCTCGAAATATTGCTACAAATCGTATGATTGAGCAGGCCAAATCACTTGGCGCTGATACTATTATTGGCATAAGATATGGTTCTTCATCTGTTATGGATGGTGCCGCAGAAGTGCTGGCATACGGAACTGCTATAAAGACTTTGTAGGATTGGATTAATAAAATACCCTTGGTGTTAGCACTATAGTAATGTGCTAACACCAAGGGTATGATTTTTATTTTTGTTATTCTTATTTTTCTAATTCTTCAATTATACATGTATGAATCTTGTTTTTATCATCTTTATCATAATTAATACCAACCAAAAGTATCTTTCCTGTATAATCTTTTAAATATTCCCCATATTTTCTTGCTTTTATCTGGTTAAGTGCTGTTGTTGCAGTTTTATCACATTTTAATTCTACAACTAATACTGGCTTATCATTTGCATGTGGAAGTGGTAAAAATACTACATCCGCAAAGCCTACACCTGGGCATGAGCAGCAGCAACTGCTTCGGCAACTTTATCCGCATTTTTTGCAAGTGTATATTTCATAAGCTGTTCTGAATCTATTAGTGATTTCATTACTGGGCTAAATTCATTGCTTGTTTTTATAGCTCTTTCAAATACAGTTCGAACTTCTTTATTAGGTATAAATACCTCTTCTGTTTTTGCATCATATGCAAGATAACCTAAGTGAACAAGGCATGCCAGAACTTCATCTTTTGATCCAAATGATACTAAATCATTTGTGAATAACCCTACATCAGCTTTAACTCTTCCACATGCAAGCATTGTTATAATATCATCTTTTAATCCTTCAAAATTTAAAGATATATACAGTTTTAATGATTCATATGTTTCTGTTGACACCCAGTAATCTGAATATGTTCTGTTTTCTATAGCATTACATACTGAGTTTGGACTATATATATGACTGTAAGTATTATCCCTTTTATCAAAATTATAAAATTTATATCCATCATACCAGTTCATCATTTCACTAAATTCCATATCATATTCATCACAAAGTTCTTTTACTTCATCTTCTGTAAATCCTATATACTCTTTCATTAACAAAGGTCTGGCAATAGTGTATTCTTTAAAATTGTTAAGGGCGGATTCTCCTCCATATTTTTTAATTGGCAATATTCCTGTTATATATGCAAAGGCAATAAAACACTCTGCTTCTCCTCCCTTAAAAATTGAGCGAAGGAATTCAATATATTTCTTTTGTAATTCTTTATTATCCTTATCAAGTCTGAATACTGCATCCCATTCATCTATAAGTATTACAAACTGCTTATTTTCTATTGTATTAATTTCTAGCAATGTTGAAGCAAGATCATAATCTTCATATATACATTCAGGATATACTTTTTCCAACTCTTTTTTTATTCTATCAACTAAAAAATCAATAACCTTATTTGAATCACTTACCTTTGTAAGCACCGATTGCATATCAAAATATATTACATCAAATGAATTCATATACTGTGTAAATTTCTTACTCAGTTTCACTTCTGCTGCTTTCTCCATGTTATACTTTGAAACATTTAATCCTTCAAATAACTCTTTTGAATTACAGCCCTTACTGTAATATGCCCTAAGCATGTCTATAGCCATAGACTTGCCAAATCTTCTTGGTCTTGTGGAGCATATAAAACAATCACCTGTTTCTATACGATTATTACAAAATTTTATTAAATCTGTTTTATCAACATATATTTCGCTATTTATCCTCTTTTTAAATGCTGCATTGCTTGGATTCAAGTATTTTCCTGTATACATTGTCTCACTTCTTTCTAGGAAATTTTCTATCTATATACCATATTATAAAGAATAAAGCAAATATTTGCAACTAATTGTTACTGTAAGTTGATGGTGCTATATTTTGATATAACTATATATGTATCATTATTTATATTTTCTTAATAGTAACAGGCAACAATGAATTATTAAACACCATGAAGATATAAGCAATCTACAGATTGCATTAGAGCTAGGTATTGATAAAAATACAGTTAATAAACTCAAACTTCACACATGAATTTTGGTGATATACCTTGAAAATACAACAGTTAACAGATATTCAGTTGTCAATGTTAAGATAGTTATGCTGTCTGCAGTTTTTCTTTTAATAAAGTTGAAATAGCTTTTCCATCCTTAATGACCTCAACTATAACAGACAAAAGATATTTAGACCGTCCTCTGCGTTTTTTATGCTTATTATAAATGAATGTTAAAGACATTTCTTCTCCATTATAGCGAAAGAACATCTTTGGCATCTTTTTTACCATGACTATAACATCATATCCTATTTTTTTAACATCATGAATAGTGCTTGGCGTAGAAAAGTACTTCCATCTGACCACCCCAATGTTAGCATACGAAAACTGAACTTATAAGCTTGTTTTGCATGATCATACACTTTAATAGGATTCATATTACCAGTAGCAAGAACAAAAAACTTCTAAACATTATAATTTCCACAAAATTAAATATCTTTTATTTTCTTCTTCACTTCTTCCCATGTATCATTATCTTTTACTACTATGTTTTCAAATTCATTAATGGCATACATGTCAACAGCTTTCCACTTTGTATCACAGTAATAATAATCTGGATATAATGCAATTTTTTTACAATTAGCAGTTTTTATCACATCACACATACCACTTCTTATTCCAATAAATAATCCTATCTGTTCAACAAGAGATTTCATTTGTGCAATTGTTGGACTTATTGGTTTTGTATCAGGTAGTGGTTTTTCATCTCCAGATACATTTGTAAATAGCTGATACCCTTCAGCTTTTAAATCGCCTACCATGTCAATCCATAAACTTTCTGGCAAAGAAACAACAGACTTAGCATAAGGAGCAATAATAGCTGACTTTTCTAATATCTCTTGTTTATTACTTCCAATTTCCATCTTAGAATCATTCTTGACTTCTTTATCAAAATTATTTTGATATGATTTATAATCAAAATTTTCCCATCCTACAGGTTTTACAGGCTCAGTATCCGTTGACAGACCAAAAACACCACATTTATATATAGTCTCAAGAGGTATACATTTCTTATATAATGCCCTATGAAGCTGTACCACATAGGGTCTGTCCTGATGTGCAATATAACATTCTGAATCATCTTTATAAATTACTGCTTGTATAGCTTCATCCATTTCCTTTTGATTCATCTTTAGTACTTCAGCATAACCAAACAAATCCACTATCTGCTTCTGTGCATTACCCACAACGCACACAAGACATTTATACCGAAATGTACCGTTTACACTAATTTGCTCACGTCCAACCACGTTTAAATATGGCATAAGATATGACATGCACAAATATACATCTCCTAGTGCTGGGAATGGACAGAAAATAACAAAATATCCTGGATACTCCGATTTAATTTTTTTTAGTCTCTCCATCCCTAATTTCAGTCTTTCAGACTTCCTAATAAGTGTATCAGGTGATAATGAATACTCAGCATATGTGTTATAATCTATTATCTTCTCAATACGACCTTTAAATCCAAGTTTTCTCATCTGAGAAACCATCTGTTCGTAAAATCTTGAAACAATAAGTATTATAGCATCTCTTCCTGATTTTGCCCCATTTACAGCATTAATCGGATTACACACTGGAATACTCTTGTAATCCATTCCATACTTATCTGGATTGTTGTCAAGAATAGCAACAGGAATTATTCCCATCTTTATAAGCTCATCAGCCAGTTCCATTGTGGCACTACAGTGAGCAAAAAGATATACGTCTTTGTGTACACCATTAGCGTCATATGTTCCTAACGCTCCTGTATTATACAATTTTTTTAGGTTTTCTGTCATTTCATTAAATCGTTCTCTTTCCATATCTCCTCAAGTTCTTCTTTAGTAAGCAAACCAGTTTTTACATAGTTATCCAGACTTCCACAACGAAACTTCATATCTGGGAAGCAAAGTCCTTCGTCATATTCATATATTCTATATAATTCTCTTGCAGGATCCTTATCACCTTTAGCATTGTATTTCATTATCTACCACAAATCCTTTCCACTGAGTTTTGCCCCAATGCCTCCACCAGGATGATTAATTCTAAAATCATCAAGAGTAATTCCCATTCTTTTCCCTATCTCTATTGCAATTCCTTGCAGAACAATAAGATAAACTGTTGTTGAATTGTTTGGTACAATATCCCACTGATCGCTCTCTTTTATCAAATGCATAACAAAACACTTATTCAACACTTCCGCACACTTACCATTTTCCGTAAACGTCATAAGCCATGTATTTGTACCACGAATCTTTAGATATTCAGCAAGTTCAACAGTCTCATGTGTATTCCCCCCCTTAGAAAGTAGAAAAACTATATCTTTTTTCCCTACTATTCCTAAATCACCATGAACAGCCGTATTAGTATGCAAAAACCTCGCATCTAACCCAAGAGAATTCAATGTACCAACAAACTTTTCACATATCGGTACATTTTTTCCAAGACCACTTGCAATGATTTTCCCTCCATCCTTAAGTGTTGTTACACATTCTTCCATTAACTGTTCATATTTATCTAATGGAATTGATTCTATTGAGTCTTCGATTACCTCCATTACTTCTCTATAATATTCAATCATATAATCTCCTTCAATCGTGTGCCTTTATTTTTATTATTTTATAAATTATTGTATTCTTAATCATAATACCTCTTCTAAATAATATAATCCATTATAAAAAGCCCCACATACAGAATCATAATCTTGCCAGGCATATGTGGTTAATGAAAGCCATATTATTGAGTGAAGAAGCTTTATTTCATATGCATTCGCACCCGTAAGTTTAAAAAACGCTTCTTCCATATCTTCCCAACCATTAGATTCAATACTAATTCTTACCTCTCCATATTTCAAATCTTTTATGATTTCACCATCAACCATTGAATGCTTTCCAATATCAAGTGAAAACTTTTTCAAATTGAAATTGTCATAATTACCTACTATTGAATAATAAAGCTTCGCCCAATCATATCTTTCGTCACCATATAGTTCTGTATAACCAAAATATCCTCTTGGATCTATAAGAACAGGCTCTCCATTGTCTCGTATCATTAGATTAGAAAAAGTACAGTCGCCATGTATAAAACAAAATTTATCGGTTTTCAGTTGGTCAAGTTTTCTTTCTAATTCATTTCTATAAAAAAATACATTTCGACATTCTCTGCCATTTATCACAATGCTTTTCTCCCTAGCAAATGGCACAAGATATTCAATCTTCGACAATCGTTTCATAGTCTTATTGAAATATGCTTCTTTCATGCTAAATGCATCTGATGTAACAGAAGAAGCCATATGTATGTCTTTCATTGTTTTTATAAGACTTTGTAAAATTCTGTACTTTGTATCTTTATCAAAAGTACACTCATATATATTTCTTCCTTTAATATACTCCATCCTAATTGGAGAAGTATCAAAAATTTTAGGAATTCCAATAATGTTTAACTGCCTTGCTTTATCATACCAATTACATTCACGTTTAGCAAGCAAGCTACCCTGCTCATCAACCGGTTCTTTTATAAGAATATCACCATCTATAGTAATGCGATTAAACGGTCTGGTCTTTACAGTCTCAAGTTTTTCATATTCCTCCAACAAGCCAAACTCTCTCGTTCCAGCAAGTGAAATTGTATTAAATATCATTTCTTTTTCTTTCATCCATCTAACAAATTCACCGCTCTCAGGCACATTAACAAGTACTGACTTATCATGAAATAAAAAGAAGCCTGCAACACCATATTCTGTTGAGCATTCTTCTGAAAATTGACCATTTTCATATTTCCATCGGCATGGAAATGTTTTTGATAAACCTATATAGTCACCTATAATTTTCTCATCATCATTCATGCAAGCATATGAGTTTTTTACATTCAAGTCATTACTATATTCATTTGGCATTTTAAAATTATCTTGCAATATCAAATCGGACCATATTAACATAAATGGTTCTTCATTCGGAATCAGTTCTAAACTCTGCTTGATTCCACTGCAAGTACCTTTCCCTTGCGCCTTTATAATCAAATACTTCACATCCGCAAAAGCCTTAAGATATTCACTTAGCACCTCATCCTTATAATCAGCAATGATTATGAAACGCTTATCGGGATATTTTCTAAACAAATGAAAAATCATCGGCAGGTTTTCTATCGATGTCATAGCTTTTGGTTTATTTTTTGTTAAGTAACCAAGCCTAGTACCCTTACCACCAGCTTGGACAATAATATATTTCATAATAAAATTCTCCAATCTCATGTTTCTACTAAAACATTTATCCCCACGGCATATTTATAAATATTCATTACCAAAATCTCACATTACAGTTTTTAGTTTCTCGTTCAAAATTGATGACATATATGCAGCTCCAATTGAATTTAAATGTACCCAATCGTAATAAAAATTTTTCTCCATTCTCTAAGATGAGGTTCCAATGCTATCTGTGCCATATAATATCTAGGCAACATAGTAAAAAATATTTTTATTTTTGGATTAAACTGAAAAACTCTAGTTGCTAGTTTATCAGCAATTCTCATATTTTCTTCAACTGTTTCCCAACGCATCATCTGCATACCACCTGAGGCAAGCATCTCCATTGGAATTCCATCATTAGGAAACAAAGGTATCGATTCCCATCTTTTTTGTTCATAATTTACTGAAAACTCGTCTTCATCCCAATAACCACCATTAATAAACAATGACCTCATTTTATTACGAATAACCATGTCTCCAATATAAAGATGTTGTTTTTCAAATACTTCTCTTGCATAATCACTTTTGTAGCTGAATTATAGTTGAATATTTACTCACAAATTACCTTTACATAATTAAGTATATTTTCGCTTTTTTCAATCATCTCATCTTCGTTTTCAAATTCTAAAAATATAACTCCTATCTTGTCAACAAGATGATTTTGTATAACATCTCCCTCCTTTGACCAACGAAAATCAGCATATATGTTTTTTCTTATTTTTTCCGAAATATATATATTTTTTATTATTCCATTTTTATCGCTAATTAAGCAGTGACGTCCTCCAAGTTTTTTCTGATTCATAAATCTAGGAAAATCATTACATGACATTCCACACTCTGCCTTTACAATCCACTCTGCCCACGGTATACCCGTGCTACGCTCCACCGGAATCGGATACATATCACCAGAACATCTACGTGTTATTTCAATAATATATGGCTTATTTTCACATAAAATATATTGATAATGAAATACACCATTTTTCAATTTCAAAATTCCAGCAATTTTTTCTGCAATAGTTATTAATTCATCCTTTACTAAATTAACCTTTGTAGCAGGTCCACACGAAGTAGATACTAAATAAGGACTAGCAAAAGAATATTCATTATCACTATAATAAGCAACTACTTTACCGTTAACCAAAAACGTGCTAAAACTGTGTTGGGTACCAGTTAAAAACTGTTCAATTACTATACCTTTAGAAAAGGACTTTTCAAATGCAAAACGAATTGACGACTCATAACCTTTATTATCCAATATTTTAGAAACACCTTTTCCTCCAGTCATATCTATAGGCTTAACAATTAATGGATATTTATCTTTATAATATTCAATATCAGCTAAAGCTTTCTCTAAATTTGTATAAGAATTTGCCCTTGGCGTTGGAATATCATATTTCATTGAAAACTGTTTAAATTTATCCTTATGGTGAATAATTAATGTATTACTATATGAATCGTGTCCAGGTAGTCCTAAATTTTCACACATATACGAGGCAGTTATTGCTCCAAAATCATTACAACAAGAACAAATAGCATCTATTTTTTTATCTTTAAATATTTGAAGCATACCTTCAGGATTCGAAAAATCACCATATATATACTCATCAGCATAAGAATGACCTATTAAATCTTCTCTATTTCCAGATGTAATAACATAATATCCTTGTTTCTTTCCCGCTCTAATCAGCGGAATATCAGAATGACTTCCATTTAAAATCAATAGTTTCTTCATTTTTTTATTACCTCCATGAATTTTAATCCAATTTGATTTTAATTCTGAACACACACTGAACATAATGAAGTGCACAACCAGTTGTATTAATTTCAAATATAAAAAGATCTTTAACCCACCTATCTCTCTAATTCATTATTTATCAAAATATTTTTTTAAATAATGAACAACCTCGCACTTGTCTTTTATCGACAAATCGTAATACATTGGTAATCTAAGCAATCTATCACTTTCTCTTGTTGTATACTGATCTTTACCATTAAATCTTCCATACTTTATACCTCCCTCAGCACTATGAAGAGGTACATAATGAAATACACAGTTTACATTATGGTTATTCATATATTCTAATAAATCCATTCTTCTATTTAAATCACTTACTTTTATATAAAACATATGTGCATTATGTTTGCATTCTTGAGGTACGTATGGTAGTTCTATCTTTTTATCCAAATACAAATTATACAATTGATCATAATAATAATCCCAACTTTCTAATCGATTTTGATTTATTTTTTCAGCTATCTCAAGTTGCCCATATAAGTAAGCCACATTGAATTCACTTGGTAAGTAAGATGATCCTATATCTACCCAACTATACTTGTCAATCTCACCTCTGTAAAATCTTGAACGATTAGTACCTTTTTCTCTCAAAATTTCAGCTCTTTCTATATATTTTTCATTATTAATTACTAGGGCTCCACCTTCCCCCATAGTATAATTTTTGGTCTCATGAAAACTATAACAACCTAAGTCTCCAATTGTTCCCAATGCCTTTCCTTTATATGTTGCCATCATTCCTTGCGCTGCATCTTCAACAACGGGCAGATTATATTTTTTTGCAATCTTTAAAATATAATCCATTTCACATGCGACTCCAGCATAATGAACTACTACAATTGCTTTTGTTTTTTCTGTAATAGCATCTTCTATAAGTTGTTCATTTATATTCATAGTATCTGGACGTATATCAACAAATACTGCTTTTGCACCACGTAGTACAAAAGCATTTGCAGTAGATACAAAAGTATAAGACGGCATAATTACTTCATCTCCATCCTTTA
>JAILNW010000360.1 GCA_024691145.1 Lachnospiraceae bacterium | reverse complement strand
TACTATACTCTCCTAATGTTGCAGCCATTTCACAATATTCTATATCTTCTTCGGTTAATTCACGAAACTCACGTTCAAAACATTCCAAATTATTATTATAAAACGCTTTGTCTTCTTCTATATAAAAATCATCTAACATATCAACATAAGTATCTTTTTGCTCTAATCCAAATGAATCACATATATATATAACTTTACTTATTATACATAAGTTTTTTATTTCTTCTTCTTTGTATGCATCTACTATTTTTTCAGCTGATTTCTTTATGCCAGTATCTGTTTCTTTATCAAGTTCAACATCATTATTTTTACATATATTCCTAAATCTTGCAATTCCAAACAATGTTTGAATCTTGTCATCTATGCATCCATCAACTGTTTCAAAGTTCTTTTTATCTTCTATAAAAACACTTCTCGCCACAAAAATCCCTATAACAAGTGTTAATGCAACTATTATCATAATTGCAATGTATTTTTTTTTCACAATTAATCGCCCCCATTTTATTTCGTAGAATCTTATAACTTCTAATATTCAATCTGTTTAACTAACTCACAACCAAAACTAAATATATCATTGCTTTTAAGAATTAATTTCTGTTTTAACAGAAATCGTGGTTCTTGCTGTACTACCCATCTCTTTAATAGTATAAAAATTTTCATGTATCTCTCTATATCTAAATATTCCATTGCCTGTAATACCTAAATTGTAACTTCCTGAAGGCGTTATAAATTTCATTGATCTAATACTATTTCCTCCCAACGTTGAAGCAAATAAATTCGCCAAGCTTAAACTCGAACTTCTTTTTGATTTTGCTATAACAGTTATTGTTCTAATGTCAAATCTTGGAGTTATATCATATACTTTCCATTCTTCTATTGCTATAGCTTTTCCAGAAGTATAATAACTATAAATACCTCCAAATTGTTCAGATTCTGATTCTAATGTTGTTTCTACTTTTAATAAATCTAAATTGCCAGATTTACACTCATTAGAATTTGTTGCAACCTTTTCAACATTTTTTACGCCAGCATATGCCATATCATTGCATAAAAACGCAAGTAAAATTACTATCATTGCCATTAGTGATAATGGCTGAATCATTTTTAATATAATTTTCATAAATCACCTTGACACGTTAAGTGCGGACACCCGTGACTAAGTCACAGAGGAGCACACTTAAAACTAAGTCATTACCTTTCTTTTTTAATATAACCTTGAAATGTTTCTACAAATTTAATCTTTTTACAACTCAGGCTGCCTTTGTTTACCTTCGTTCCATCAGATACTGCTTTCGGATTACCACTAATACATCTTACATCTATATAATGTTCTTTATGTAAATTGTCTTCTATTCGGGTATTTTTTGTTATATATCCATAAGTATGTGTAACTTTCATGCAAGCCCGCGACTTTAGTCGTGGGTTATTGACATCATTAACCTCCCCAAAATATTGTATGTTCAATATAAAATTATAATTCTACCCATAATTAAACTTCATCCCAAATTACCTGTAAAATCAATAAACTTTTAATCAAATCACTTACTTTTAATATTATATCAAAAATAACAGAAACATACAAGTAATTATAAGATTTCTATTCTTCTATATCTTCTTGATACAGCGTAATTTTATTATTAAAACCTATCTTTTTTGCTTCTTCTTTATGTATTTCAAACTCTGCTTCGATTTCTGCTGGAGATACCTTTAAAGAGCAAATATATTCCTTTTTTTCATGATTTTCATCTATATCATAATATAAATCTATATCTTTTTCTTCATTCCATTCTTCTGCAGCTTCAATGAGAACACTTCTATTCTCATCAATTGTACTAGATTTTATTGTAGCTTTATTATTTTTCATATCAAAAACAACATTTCCGTCATTGCTGCTCCATGTAACTCTCTGTTCATTAAAGTTAGAACTACATGATGAAAGATATTTTTCATCATTTGCTTTTCTTTCATCTGAATACGGAAGTTCCGTTAAATCCGACTGACGTAGTTCTATTGTCTTCCCTTTTAATTCTTCTATAGTACAATCGGAGTCAATCTTCATGTACATTATATCATTCTTTATTTTATAAGTTCCACTAATTATTTTATCATGATTTAAAGCACGAAACTTATAATCTTCAATGACTGTAAAATCAATATATCCTCCAAAAGAACGGCATGCCAATATTGTTTTTGTTTGTTCAATATCATCAATATCTATTATTGACATCCCATCTTTATCGATATAGAAGTCATTTTCTTCTGAAATCCAAACATTAGGATAATCCCAAAAATGTTTTACATCACTTACTTTTTTCACAAAACTATACCACAATATCAATTGAACAGCACTAACACCTATAAATATTGCTATAATTACTATTGGTAAATATTTTTTTTTCACTTTTTTCTTCTCCTTTAATCCAAATATATCCACAACTCAATGATGAATACTTATACTCCAAATTATATCAAAGATATATGGGACATTCAAGGAATTAATCTTTGATTTTTTGAATAATATATAAAAACCCACAATCACAATATTATTAAGATTATGATTGTGGGTGTTATTATTTTATAATTGTAACTGCTGGTTAATTATTCCATTGACTCTTTCATAATTTTTTTCATATTCTTCATTATCCTTACTAAATGAAGATGCCCTTCCATAATAAAGGCTTGCTTTTCTAAACTCAAGATTTGCTTCTGCTATCTTTCCAAGTTCATTAAGTGCCTCCACATTGGCAGGTTCTCTCTGTATCATTTTTTGAAGAACCTTCTCTGCCAAAGGATCTTTTACTTTTATACAGGACTTTGCAGTCTCATACAGGTAGTGTGATGACTTAAGTTCCTCAAACCAGATATTATTGGCCATTCTTGCAATAAGTTCATAATCCTTTT
>JAILNW010000274.1 GCA_024691145.1 Lachnospiraceae bacterium | reverse complement strand
TGTTAAGAATTGAAACTGAGAATGCTGAATATTTAGGACCAGTGGATTGTGATAAGGTTAAATCATATAATGTTGATACAGTTCTTAATTATTATTCAAGAAGTGATGATGCAAAGCCTTATGCATTCATCGTCAGGAAGAATGATAAGACTATGAAGTTAATTATAGAGCCTAATGCAAAGTTTTTAAGAAGTCTTAAGTATAAGATGCCTAGAAGGTATGAGTTATATACTGAAGATAAGATAGAGATTGAGAATTTAGAGAATAGTATAATTTCTGAATAAAAAAGTATTGACATGAGGCTTTGTTTATTATACAATAGTAAAAATATTTAAACAACAAGAGAAAGTGAGGAAATAATAATGGGTACAATTATCGGTGATGGAATTACATTTGACGATGTACTTTTGGTGCCTGGTTATTCTGAGGTTATACCTAATCAGGTAGATTTATCAACAAATCTTACTAAAAAGATTAAACTTAATATACCTCTTATGAGTGCTGGTATGGATACAGTTACTGAGCATAGGATGGCTATCGCTATGGCAAGACAGGGTGGTATTGGTGTTATTCATAAGAATATGTCTATAAAGGAACAGGCTGAGGAAGTTGATAAAGTAAAGCGTTCTGAAAGTGGAGTTATTACTGACCCGTTTTATCTTTCACCTGAGCATACACTTGCTGATGCTAATAATCTTATGGCAAAGTACAGAATTTCAGGTGTGCCTATTACAGAGGGGAAGAAACTTGTTGGTATTATTACTAACAGAGATTTATTATTTGAAACAGATTACTCTAAGAAGATTAAAGAATCTATGACTTCTGAGGGGCTTGTTACAGCAAATGAGGGAATTACTCTTGATGAAGCAAAAACTATTCTTGCAAAGGCAAGAAAGGAAAAGTTACCTATCGTTGATAAGGATGGTAATTTAAAAGGACTTATTACAATAAAAGATATAGAGAAGCAGATTAAGTATCCTTATTCTGCTAAGGATGAGCAGGGAAGATTACTTTGTGCAGCAGCAGTTGGTGTAACTCCTGATATATTAGAGAGAGTTGAACCACTTGTTAATTCTAAAGTTGATGCTATAGTTATTGATTCTGCACATGGTCATTCAGCTAATGTTCTTAAGACTGTAAGGATTGTTAAGGATGCATTCCCTAACCTTCAGGTTATTGCAGGTAATGTTGCAACTGGAGAAGGTGCAGAGGCTCTTATTAAGGCTGGTGTAGATGCTGTTAAGGTAGGAATCGGACCTGGTTCTATCTGCACAACAAGAGTTGTTGCAGGTATAGGTGTACCACAGATAACAGCTGTTATGAATGCATATGAGGTTGCTAAGAAGTATGGCATACCTATTATTGCAGATGGTGGTATCAAGTATTCAGGAGATATGACTAAAGCAATTGCAGCAGGTGCTAACGTATGTATGATGGGAAGCATATTTGCAGGATGTGACGAAAGTCCTGGAACATTCGAATTATTCCAGGGAAGAAAGTATAAAGTTTACCGTGGTATGGGTTCTATTGCAGCCATGGAGAATGGAAGCAAAGACAGATACTTCCAGGCAGATGCCAAGAAACTTGTTCCTGAAGGTGTTGAAGGACGTGTAGCATATAAGGGAACAGTTGAAGATACTGTATTCCAGTTACTTGGTGGAATCAGAGCTGGTATGGGATACTGCGGAACTAGTACAATTGAAGAACTTAAGGAGAAAGGCAGATTTGTTAAGATTTCTGCTGCATCACTTAAGGAAAGTCATCCACACGATATTCATATAACAAAGGAAGCACCTAATTATAGCATTGAAGGTCAGATGTAGTATGTGATATAATGCGGGGGATTGTTATGAACAGATTTAAGTTTAATAAGAATAAATCGGATTCAATTTTTGGAGTGATAGCATTTATAATTATAACAACTGTTGGTGTGCTATATGCAGTTCCGAACTGGGGAGGACTTAAAGGGATTATATGGACAGGCTTTGCAATTGCATTTTTGCTATACTATACAATTAAACTGTTTTCGTCCAAGGATGGAAAGATGTTTGAATTAGTAGATGAAGATGGTAATCCTGTTGAGGAAGAATTTGAGGATGAATACGAATATATAAGACGTGAAAAGTTCAATGATTCTTACGATGAGATTGATAATGACAACCCTGATGAAACTGATAAAGTTATTGAACCTAAGGAACATAACAATTCTGATGATAATGATTCTCTTGAAGATGAAGAGATAGCAAGAGAGAGAGAAAGACAGAGACAGCTAAAGGAAAAAGCTATTAGAGAACAACGAGAGTCAGAACTTAGGATGAAAAAGGAGAGACTCGAAAAAGAACGCCTTCATAGGGAGGAGTTAAGACGAGAGACTTCTAAAAAGAAGCCATCTAATAGACCTGAAGACGAGAAGAAATCTAGAGAGGAAGAACTTGACAGAATGGCAAGGGAAGCGGATAAGAGAGAGATGCAGAGAAGAGCAATGGATGGTAAGAATATTGATATGTCTACAGATACTTATGCAGAGAAGAGACTTATAGAACTAAGACGTCTTTATATGAAGAATCTTATAACTAAAGAAGAGTATGAGTCAAAGCGTAAGAAGATTATCGATACATTATAGTAAAAAATAACCGGATAGCTGCAGGCTATCCGGTTATTCTTATAATTCAATACTAATTGTTTTGCCACTTTTTTCATATTGTCTGCAAATAACCCCTGCGGCTGAAAGCATTCTTTTTGAAGCTAAGGTAGAGGCTGTATCTGCATATTTGTCACTGAGATAGATAATCTCTCGGACACCCTTCTGAATCAGGGCTTTTGCACATTCATTGCAAGGGAAAAGAGTTACATATAATTTTGAGTCCTTTATGTTGCTTCCGGTATAGTTAAGTATGGCATTCATCTCGGCATGGCAGACATAAAAGTACTTTGTATTATAATCGTCACCTTCCCTTTCCCAGGGAAATTCATCATCTGAACAGCCTATAGGCATTCCATTATATCCAACAGTAAGAATCTTGTTTTCATTACTTACTATACAGGCTCCAACGCTGGTATTCGGATCCTTGCTTCTTTCAGCTGATAAAAGTGCAATTCCCATAAAATATTCATCCCAGTTAATATAATCCGTCTTTTTCATATGACAAATACTCCTTTATTAGTCTTTTTTGGCATGTGCAAGAATATATTCTTTAAGCTTGCCTCTGTGCAGCATAAACTCTGATAATCCACAAATAAATGTAAATAGAATAATAATTAGTGCACAATGGAAAAAGAATTGATTAGGAAAAAGATTAACTATAGGATCCTGATAGGCATCCAATGGTCTGTAATCCTTACCAATTATATCTTTGAAAAAGTTATTGAGAGATTTTTCAAAGTCAAAAGTTGTGCATAAAAACATAATAACTGATATTAACATAGTCGTGGCAGAAGACACCAGTAAATATTGAAAATCTTTAACATGTGCCTTATATGCAATTATAATAAAGAATATGATGCCAAAGATACATGTTGCAAAATGCAAAGTTTTAATAGTATCTTTAAATTCTTTAAAATAGGCTTGTCCTCTTTCAGAAAAAGCAAAATCCTTAATATCAAGGTCATTATCTGAAGTAGGTGAATAGTAATCCATGAGACTGTCGAATCGTTCTTTTATAACAGACTTGTCCATACCCACTTTTGCCTCTATCTCTAAAAGGTCAATCTCATGATAATATAGCGGTCTGGAATAAAAAACCAAAATAAAAGCCAAAAGGCTGAAAAATATAGTGAAGGCAATTCCTATCACAAAATCCCAAACATAATCTAACACAAATAAAACCTCCAAACTTTTCTATTAAACTATCCTGTTATCAGTTACATTATAACATTTAATCTTCAGACTGTGCAATACTTATATAAGCATAACTTGAAATAATAGCTGTTACAGGTATTATCATTATACAGCCGAGAGTACTATAAAGTATAAATAAAACCTCCTGGTTAAATATCTTCGAATTAATTACCTGGGCAAATGAAGAAGTTTTACTGTAAAAAAGCATTAATGTAAAACAATCTCCGGAAAAAATAAAAAATAAGGTGTTAATTGTTGTACCAAGAATATCTTTTCCAACATTCATACAGGATACAAACAGTGGTTTTATCTCATTAAATGAACCTGTAACATATATTTCATATCCGGCAGATGAAATGGATAATGCTGTATCAATAATAGCACCTATAAGGCCTGTTAAAGCCATAGAGATGGCAATGGAAGTCATACTTATGTTAATTGTACTAAGATATCCATATGACTCGTTAATATCAAGGTATTCGCTTCCGAATCCCTGTATATTGGCAAGGGTTGTAACACAGTAGATAATAACAATGTTAATTAATACAACTATTACAACAGATAAAAATGCTACTCTTGTTTTAATGTTATATCCGTTTTGGAAAAATAAAGTAAGCATACTTACAATAATGCAGGCAAGAATTGTTACAACAATAACATTTCCTGTCAGGTTAATCAGAAAAACCATGGATATAAAAGTAACAAAGTTCCATATAAGAGTCCATAATATATCAATTCCCTTATCCTGTCCTATAAGGAGCAACAGAATAAAGAATACTCCTGCAAGTAATACTATCATAAACTACACCTGCTTTCTTAAAAGTTTAATTGCAACAATTGTAGAAACTGGAATGGCAATAATTATACCTATGCTTCCAGTAAGACATCTTGTGATTTCAAAATAGCAGTTGTATCTTAAAAGAGAAAACATACTGATATCATTCCTCATGGAAAGTATCATAAGTGGAAGACAACCTGCCAAATTTGAGAAAAACATAACATTTATCATGGTCCCAAGTATGTCATTACCTATATTTTTGCAGGATTTATAAATCTCTTTGCTGCTTAAATTAGGATTATTGGTAATAATCTCATTTACACTTGAAGTTATTGTAATTGAAATATCCATAATAGCTCCAAGACCACAAAGTAATATTTCACAAATAAATATGATATTTGCATCAATCTGTTCATACCCAAAGAATAAAAAGTCCATAAATTCATAGTCTATTTTGTTATTTTTAAGTATGCTAATAACTGAAAAAACAGATATTATTGCAATACATATTATGACTGATGCAATACAACATAAGGTTTTTCTATTAAACCCATTGATTAATATAAGAGTAACAATAGAAAATACAATTATGGCCAAAAGACACACAGGCAGTAAATCAATTCCACTGGCATATAGTTTCAAGACAATCAGGAAGATGCATATATTAAAAATCAGACTTAATATAGACAAAACCCCTTGTTTGTTACAAAAAACTATAAGAAGGCAGAACATTAACAGAGACAGAAATACAATATAGATATCCCTTTTTAGTCCAATAATGCTATAACCTGTTGTTCCGTCCTCTAAAAGCCTGTCCTTTATAAATACATCGTTGCCCTTATGGTAAATATCTGTATATACAAGACTTTCACTATATATATTTGTTAATTCAATATTTTTGCCCTTATGTTTTCCATTCTTAATTACAGCCTTAAGTGTTTGCTTATAGGTTTTTTCCCCATTTTTTTCAGATAAGTATTCTGTTTTTACATTTGTTATATGTGCAATAGCTTTATTGTACAAAGAATAATTGTTTTTTACACAAATGAAAATGCACAAACATACAATAAACATAAAATAATACCATTTATTAATTTTTTTTAT
>JAILNW010000238.1 GCA_024691145.1 Lachnospiraceae bacterium | reverse complement strand
GAGCGAATTAACCAATGAAAATGAGCGAATAAATGTATTTTTCATTAATTCGCTCATTGATATTGTCAATAAATAATTTGCTCATTTTTTATATACAGGCAATATAAAATAATTATATCTATATTCAATGCTTTTTATATAATATTTTTTCCTGACATCTGAACAAATATAAACATCACCATTTTTCTCAGGGATATCATTAATAAAGTCTTTCATTTTCTCCATTCTCTTTTCCATAATCGGAACTAGATACTCTGCTGTTTTATAGAATTCTTCATTTTCTATCAAACATAAATCTTTTGCATATAAAGGTTTTCCTCCTAATGCATACACAGTTTTTGACATATTAACACTTTGAATGAATCTAGATTTATCCTCGAGTATCTCTGTTAGTTTACTATCAGGCAATTTATTTGAAAATGCGGCTCCATTGTCCAACACAGGAGCTATTTTATAGTTTCCATCTTCATATAAAACTCCCCAATTTCCATTGTTACGATCATTATTATTTATCAGAACATCCACCAACACCTGTTCCCAAAAACGTTTCTTAATCTCAGGAATCATATGTAAAATTGGATTAAAATCTAAATGAATAAGTATGTCTTCCATATTTATCAAATGCGAGTCCGATGTAGATGACAAACTTGCCTCTAACTTTTCATTTAATTCTTTGTTATAGACATTCTTTAAAGTTCTAATTTCTCTTAAAGAACCTTCTGTTTTGCAAAAATCCTTACAAGCTACTACCAATTTCCCATTTCTGATTCCAAGCCTTGTTTTATGCGCCTCTATTCCCAATATATTATATATATTACTTCCTATGTACTCAGACAATGGTGCTGTTGTATATGTTGCTAATGGTCCTCGCATGCCCTTAGTATTTTGAGGGTATTTTACAATCCAATTTTCTCCATCAACAACAATTCCTTCCTTGCTTCCTGCTTTACCACCATATGTTCCATTTCGATTACTTAATTTATAATTATCCAAACAAAAATTCATTTTCTTATCCTTTCTTTACTCCGGCGGAAACGAATACTTCTCACAAAACATATGCCATTCATGCATAGTTAAAACCTCCGGTACAAGTAATTTTGTATATATTTCCAAGTCATCACAAACCTGTGCATACACAGCCACATTTCCTTCCAAATCGGCTTTTTCTATCTCATCTATCATTTCTTTTATGTATGCTGGCATTTTATACATCAGATGAGATACATCTATCTCTTTTGCAATCCACTGAAATTCAATTTCATCATTTTTCACAAAAATCACCTCTTAGTGTTATTTATAAATATTATTTTATCATAAATGAATATTTTTTTCTATCTCTGGATTTCAATTAATTGAGGTTCAGCTGTATTTGCTTTTGCCTTTAATTTTGTATAAAATCAGATTAAAACTATATTTTTTTTTCAATATAGTATATAATGATACTTGAGTTAAAAATTACCACAATGGAGGTTTAATTATGGACTACAAGGCATATTTTAAAGAAGATAATACAAAGATTAACGAACGCTTTTTGCTTGCCTCTGACAGAATAGCTGAATTAACTAAAGAATTAAAAGACAGTACAGATACTGCTCTTTCTAAAACTTTAAAAGAGTATTTTTATGAGCAGGCTGCATTTTTAAATATGATAAATAATCTTTACATTTCAATTGATAAAGATATTCTAACAGATATGTCCCTTGAAGAATTACAAAGAATTAACACAGATCTGTATATGGATATAGAAGGGGACAATTATAATATAAGTTATACAAATCCTGAGTATGTTTATAACAGACTGCTTTCTGACTACAGTGAAAAAACCGCAGGAAAGCTTGCAAAACTGTTAACATTTCTATCTGCAGAACTTAGAGCCTGCATTTCATTTGCATATGAACACAGACTTGTTAATATTACAGTAGTTGAAGAACTTTTCCTTGAAATCTACTACCTTTTCTGTGATGATGATAATGACATCTGTAAAGAGGTTAAGTCAGCTATCTATTATTATGTAAGTGATTACAGCGATATTGATACTGAATATATTGTAAAGGAAAGATTCGACCCTGAACTTGACTTTGCAACAGACATTATTATGAATTCTGATTTAACAGATATGAGATATCTTTATAAATATGGCGAATATATTACAGATAATGAGATTGATACTGCAAAATATCTTAATTCTCTTTCTCAGGAAGAGATTGACGCCATGGCAGAAACTTATACAAAGGGCTATCATGATGGCTTTATTATACAAAAGATAGATTTATCAAAGAAGCAGACAGTTAATATCCGTTACCACATAGGATTTGAAAGAATGGTGAAAGCAGCCATACTTCAGTTTAAGGAGATTGGTCTTACACCTGTTATATACAGAGCAGGAAAAACTGCACGCCAAAGACGTGTCCAGCCTGTAGGATTTTATTCTTCAAGTCCTAATAACCAGTATGATTACGACCATAGATATGACAAGGCTGTATTTTTCGATAAGCCACTTATGGATAAGTTTCTTGTTAACCTTAGAATGGCCTATGAAAAATATGCTGACAAGGTATCTTCATATGCAGGTCCTGCGGTTATTGAAGTATATGGTGAGAAGCCATTTGAACCAGCTGCTGCTCCACATGCATCTAAACCAGACTCAAAGCAGGAAGAACTTTTTGTTAACTTTAACATGAACGCATCTCTTCTTCTTAATGAGTTTGTACCACAAAACACAATAAGCTTTACAATTATTGCTTATCCTATACCGGAGATTGGTGAAAGATTTGAAGAAATCTTTAAGGAAACAGTTAAGGTTAATACGCTTGATGTTGATATATACAGAAATATTCATCAGGCAATAATAGATACTCTTGATACTGGAGATTACGTTCACATAAAGGGAATGAACGGTAACAGAACAGACCTTAAGGTTAACCTTTACAAACTTAAAGACCCTGACAAAGAAACAATATTTGAAAACTGCCTTGCAGACGTTAATATTCCTGTTGGAGAAGTATTTACATCTCCTGTGCTTAAAGACACTAACGGAACTTTGCATGTAACAAAGGTTTACCTTAACGGTTTAAAGTATATTGACCTTGAGCTTACTATAACAGACGGCATGGTTTCTGATTATACTTGTAAAAATTTTGATACAGAGGAAGAAAATAAGAAGTTTATTAAAGAAAATCTTCTTTTTAACCACAAATCACTTCCAATGGGCGAGTTTGCCATAGGTACTAATACAACAGCATACAAAATGGGAAGAACTTATGATATTAATGCCATACTGCCTATTCTTATTGCTGAGAAGACTGGTCCTCACTTTGCCTTTGGAGACACTTGTTATTCCATGAGCGAGGATACTAAGCTATACAATCCTGATGGCAAAGAAATCGTAGCCAAGGAAAATGAGATTTCAATTCTTAGAAAAACAGATATGGACAAAGCATATTTTAACTGTCATACGGATATTACAATTCCATATGACGAACTTGGAAGTATTACTGTATATACTAAAGATAACACTGCAGCTACAATTATTGAAAATGGACGTTTTGTTCTTAGCGGCACTGAATATCTTAACGAAGCATTAGATTAAACAATATTTGGAGGGAACCAAGAGTATGAATAATACAGAGAATCTTATATTTAAAACAAATGATGAAACAATTAGTTTTGAAGTAAATATTAATAATAATACAGTCTGGCTTAACAGAAACCAGATGGCAGAGCTTTTTGACCGTGATGTTTCAACTATAAGCCGCCATATAAAGAAAGCCATAAGTGAAGAATTAAATGGGTTAGATGAGATAATGATGCCTATGCCTTGCATTACACCTACAGGAAAATCATTTAACGTTGAATATTACAACCTTGATGTTGTTCTTTCTGTAGGTTACAGAGTACGTTCAAAACGTGGTATAGAATTCAGACGCTGGGCCAACAACGTTCTTCGCTCCCACATACTTAAGAAAAACAGTCAGGTAAATGAGTATATTAACCAGATTGGAGATGTTCTTGCCATTATGAAACGTGCCGATAACATGCTTGAATCCCGCCAGATTCTTGATGTTATTGAGAACTTTACTCTGGCTCTTGATATGCTGGATGATTATGATCACCAGACACTTGGTAAACCTGAAGGCAGTGAGGCAAGTTATGTATTAACTTATGAAGAGTGCAGAGAAGTAATTGACAAGATGAAATTCAATGATCAAAGCGAGCTTTTCGGCAACGAAAAGGATGATTCCTTCCGTTCAAGCATTGCTGCCATTTACCAGACATTTGCAGGATATGATGTTTATCCATCCCTTGAGGAAAAGGCTGCAAACCTTTTATATCTTGTAACAAAAAACCATTCATTTTCTGACGGTAATAAGCGTATTGCAGCTACAATGTTCTTATATTTTCTTGAAAAGAACAATATGCTTTATGTAAATGATGAAAAGATTATTAATGATTATACACTTGTTGCAATTACCATTATGATTGCAGAATCAAAACCAGAAGAAAAAGATACAATGGTTAAGCTTGTTATGAACTTCTTAACACCAGCAAACAGGTAAATCAATACTCGGGATTGCTATGGCTGCCAGGCAGCCTCGCAATCCCGAGTATTAATCATATTGCAACAACATCTTGTTGCAGCTTTGATAATTTTTCGAATGATTTAACTAGTTTCGTAGAAACTACAGGATATCTTTCAAGAACTTCGTCTTCACTAAGTCCTTTTACTTTTAGGTCATAGATAATTTTCTTATAAGTTACAAGCATTGATTTCTGTGCGTCTTTTCCTAAATGTTTTAAAATATAGGTCATCTTTGGAGAAATTTTCTTAACTATATCTTTATCAACAATTCGTGCTTCAGAAACGTTTTCATCAAGCGCATTGTAAAGCTTTGTGTGCAGTTCATCTGGAACTCCAGCATGCACAGCAATAGTTTCACATAACGTCTCTACGCTGTTCACAGAAATACCAGGTATCTCAATTCCAAACTCTTCAAAAGTATCATTATAAATTTCCACAAGATGTCTAATTGCATATTGATGCATTCCGTCAAATGTCTTTGAAAAGCGCTGGACATTAAATTCCTTACTTTCATATCTTAAAGAAAATACCCAATAAACCAATGTACTCAGTCTATACTTGTTCCATACCTCAACATTGTCCCTGTATAAACCGAGACCCTTAAACTTAAGTTTAATAAACTTATACTCCTCATAAGTTAGGTTAATATCGCTAATTAAACGAATATTATTATCACTTGATGTAATCTCTTCCTCAATCATTCTCTCTATATCAAGAAGAGTTGTGCTATCTTGTAATATTTCCATAATACCTTCGTCCTTTCTAAATAAATAATACGATATAATCCTCCTTATTTAGAAACTCCCTTTGCAGTATAATATCCCTTAAACTTCCTTAATATATCATTGCATTTCTTATTCTATCACATTATTCCCCAAAAAGCAAAATATAATTAAAAAATTTTTTAAATTTTTAATTTTTTTAATTAATCAATTTACTTTATAATCTAAAAGTGATACAATACTAACGTGAGTAGCACAGATGGTCGCGTGCATCTTATGCACGAGGAAAGTCCGAGCTTCATAGGGCAGAGTGCCGGATAACGTCCGGTGGAGGCGACTCCAAGGCCAGTGCAACAGAAATATACCGCCAGTTTTTATAACTGGTAAGGGTGGAATGGTGGCTTAAGAGACCACCGCCCTTATGGTAACATAAGGGGTCCATGTAAACCCCACTCGAAGCAAGACCAAACGCAAGACTATACGGTTGCCCGCCGTGTCTTCAGGTAGGTTGCTAAAGCTAAGTGGCGACACTTAGATTAGACAGATGACCATCAGATACATAACTCGGCTTACAGTGCTGCTCACATTTTTCAATTTTCAATGAACACATCTACCTGTTATCAAACTTTATCCTACTTTAAAGCAACTTCCACCAACAAACTCACGTAATATTGAATTCTTAGGAATCTCTTCACTGCTTACGCCGATAAAATAATCTAAAAACTTCAATAATCTCTTGGCTTCCATATATTCATCACTATCCCTGTCTATACCAAAAAGCACAGGTTCAGCATATTGCTTTAATACTGCCAGTTCATAGATAAGTGCTGAATTAAACATAACATCTGCTTCTTCCTGAAATGGGAAGATATTCTCATTCTCACCCTTTCTGACAGAAGGCCACATTGCTATTGTTGCTCCTGCTTTAGTTCCTCTGGTTCTGTTGTCCCTTACCATTCTTCTAATGAGACGACCGTCAGTAGTCTGGATTCTGTTATGCTCATCAACATTAATCTGTGCAAGTGCACTTATGTATATCTTGAACTTACTTTCCTGAGGCAATGAATATGATAACTTATCATTCAGGCAATGAATACCCTCAATTACAAGTATGTCATCCTCACCTAACTGCTTATAATTTCCTTTGTACTCTCTTTTACCTGTCTTAAAGTTGAACTCTGGAAGTTCAACTCTTTCTCCATTAAGTAATGCAGTCATATCCTGATTGAATTTTTCTACATCAATTGCACCAAGACACTCAAAATTTGGATTGCCATCCTCATCTAAAGGTGTATGTTCTCTATCCACAAAATAATTATCCACAGCTATAGGATGTGGCTTAAGGCCATGTGTCATAAGCTGAATTGATAATCTGTGTGAAAATGTTGTTTTTCCTGAAGATGATGGTCCTGCAATCATAACAAACTTCTTGTTTCCTGCTTCTTTAATCTGTTCTGCAATCTCCGCAATCTTCTTCTCCTGAAAAGCCTCCTGAACAAGAATAAGGTCGTTAATTCCTCCAGAAGATATAACGTCATTCAGCGCACCTACAGTATCAACATTCATGGCAACGCCCCACTCACTAGATTCCTTCAGTGTATTATAAAGTTTATCCAGTGGTTTATAATCGTCGATTACAGTAGGAGTTTTAGCAGAAGGTACCTGTAAAATCAAACCTTCATCATACAAATGTAATTTAAAATACTTAAGCATTCCAGTACTTGCAGGCATATACCCGTAAAAATAATCTTCAAAACCTCCAAGACTATAAATATTTGCCTTTGAAACTCTTCTGTACTTAAACAATTTCTCTTTGTCGTACATTCTGTTCTTTCTGAATAACTCCATGGCTTCATCAGTTCCAACTGTTCTTTTCTCAAAAGGCATATCAGCTTTTATGATGCTTTCCATCTTCTTGCTGATTTTTTCAAGAATCTCATTTGTTAAAACTACCTTAGACTCCAGCTTGCAATAAAAGCCATTCCCCAGCGAAAACTGTACTAAAAACTTATCAATGTTATCACTGCCAATAACATTATAAACAGCCTTTATTAATACCAGAGTTATACCTCTGACATAAGTTTTCCTACCTGCATCATCTCTGGTTGTTAAGAATTTGATTTCACAAGGCTTTGTAATTTCCTTGGTAAGTTCTCGCAATTTGCGATCAACCAAAGCTAATATAATATCATTCTCTTCCTTGTCCTGATATTTCCTGCTAAGTTCTAAAAGTGTAGTCCCCACTTCCACTTCCATCTCTTCTCCATAAAGTAGTACTTTAACTTTGTCATTCATAGCTTTTTCTCCTTTTGTCACAATAATTGGCATCACAGGAATATAAAAGGACTCTCCTCTTTTGCAGAAATCACTTCTATATCCTTATTGTCTAAGTCATCTTTATAAAAACATCTTAGAAGATGATTCTTGAGATAATCAACTATAAAATGTTCTGTACAAAAATGACCCGCATCTATTATACATAAACCATCTTCATAGGCATCTAATGCCGTATGGTGGTCAATGTCACCTGTTACTAAGACATCTGCACCCATTTTAATTGCATTCTTAACAACTGACTTTCCTGCTCCAGGACAAATAGCAATAAATCTTACTTTCTTATCAGGATCACCCACAAGTCTTAAGTTGTTAATGCCAAATTGAGCCTTAACAATATTAACACACTCAATAAGTTCAACAGGTTCCTTAATACGTCCTATCTTTCCTACTCCTATATCATATCCGCTGTCACTAATCTCATACAAATCATATGCAACCTCTTCATATGGATGAACCTCAAGCATATGCCTTATAATGCGATTCTTATTGCTGTCAGAAACCAGTGTTTCAATCTTAATCTCATCTGTAACTTCAAACTTGTTAACAGTGCCTTTATAAGGATTAGTTCCTTCAAGAGGCATATATGTACCCTTTCCAGCAATATTATATGAGCAGTGAGAATAATTTCCGTAAAATCCTGCTCCATCATTTAACATGGTGCTTCTTACAAGATCTGCACTTTCAACTGGCACATATACTGCCAGCTTATACATCTTCTCAGTGTATGTAACATCAAGTGGTCTTGCGTCTATAAGTTCCATCTTCTTTGCAGCAATATCTGCCATAACAGCTGCATCCATATTGGTATGTGCAGCAACATAAGTTATATCATTTGCTATAAGTTTAGCAATCTTCTTTCCAGTAATATCATCATAATCGACCTTTTTAATAGCCGAAAATATCATAGGATGATGTGTAATTAACATATCTGCTTTATTAGCTGCCGCCTGTTCAATTACGCTAAGTGAAGCGTCAAGAGCAATCATAATCTTCTTTACTTCCTTATCTCTTCTCCCCACAAGCAGTCCCACATTATCCCAGTCACAGGCATATCTCTTGGGAGCCAGCTGTTCTAATAAATTAATTACATCATTACTCTTCATAAAACTCAAGTCCCTTTCTAATGTAATAAATCCACTGATTTATATCTTTTTTTCTTTCTTTTAATATCTCAAGTCTGTCTGTATTAGATAGCATCTCTTCGTCTATCTGCTTAATAACCTGTGTCTTTGAAAATAATTCATGTGAAAGAAACTTATATAGTATCTCATCTTTATTTAGCAAAAGAATCTTTCCAAACATGTCATACACAAGTGTCTCTTCTTCTTTTTCGTTCTCTGTTCTTATGCAATTATCCGCATAGTCATAAAATTCTCCAATAGTTTTTATTCTTTCCTCTGCAGCATTTATATCATAACAGTTCTTTGCCTTTATAATATTATAATACTTATTGCCATCAATAATCATCTCTTCGCCTGTTATCTCAAAGCCTATATGCCTTAGATAATTCCTTACGTTCTTTATATCCGACTGTGGCTGCAGTATAAGTTCCTTGCAGGAAAGCACTGTAAGAAGGCTGTCTCGTAATATCTTAACTGTAAGCCTTCCTCCCATACCTGCAATCAAAAGTGCATCAACCTCATAAGGACTAAGCATCTTGGCTCCATCAGAAAGTCTTACATCAATATAATTCTCACAATTATACAATGCAATATTTTCCTTTGCACGCTTTACTGGTCCCTCATTTATGTCCATTGCAACAATCTTTTTGCTTATATTTTTTTTTACTAAATATATGGATACATATGCATGATCACATCCTATGTCTGCAATAGAAAAACCAGGTGTTACTTTAGATGCTACTTGCTTCATTCTTTTAGAAATATTCACTTTATCCATATCCTCTTAATCCCTTCAAATAATACAATTCTATTATATCACAGTATTTTTCTAATTTCCATATGTAAATAGTCACAATCGTAAAAAGAATAGCCTACACTTTTACATGTAAGCTATATCTTTTATACCATATAATCATTGTTAAGAAATGTTGTTAACTCACTTTTACTTTCGCTATTCTCATTACTTCTTTCCAAGTGTCACGCATATCTCTTATATGTCTTAAAGTATCCTCAATGATTTCAGGGTCTTTCTTAATATTTCCTTCTACTAGTCTTCTGAAAATATAATCATAAACTCTGTCGAAGTCCTTTGCAACTTCATATTTGAAATCAAGTGTTACTCTTAATTCCTCAATAATTTTCTGTGCCTTCTGCATATTTACATTAGCCTTTGTAAAATCTTTTTCCTCAATTGCTGCTAAAGCTATATTGCAAAACTTAATTGCTCCATTATATAACATTAAAGTCAATTCAGCTGGTGATGCTGTATTAATTGAATTATTTTTATAAACGTTTGCTGCTGTGTATGTCATAAAACTCTCCTCCATTTCTTATATAACCCTCGAGTGTGTAACCTGTATTTTCTAACCTCTTGAATATATTATCGGACTAATTCTAACAAACATTACATTAATATTTAAAAAAAATAGGAAAAAAGTCACACAACCCCTTATAAAATGGGGATGTTTTACAAAAAAGGCCAGGAATTGTTAATTCCTGACCTTGTTCTTATTTTACATACTGCCAAACAAACCACTTAAGTAAGAACTCTGGCTGTTTAATTTTGCCATGGCACTCTCCATTGCAGAGAACTGCTTGTAATACTTATCTTCTATATTTTTAAGTTTTGTCTCCCAGTCTTTTATATCTGTCTTATAAGTATCAACCTGTTTCTTCATTTCCTTATCATTATAGAATGTAAGTGCACTGCTAAGTGATGTCGACTTCATCTTATCCTGTAAGTCATTATACATTCCTGAAAATACCTTTGAAAGTACTTCCTGCACGTCCTCTGGATTATCCTCTAATGCCGCCTTCAAAAGATTATTTTCAGATGCATAAATTGTATCATCCTCATCACCTTTTATGTGCAACAAACCTTTTTCAGTATAATCTGTAGATGTTGATATACCAAATGATGCCAGAGAATATGTTTTTCCACTTGATGCTGTAAAGCCCTTCTGCATATCATTTCTCATTGTGGAAATTAAGGATTCAAGTGTTGAATCTCTTCTAAGCAATGAATCTTTAATTTTATTTTCCCACTTCTCGATTTCATCATCAGACATTTCATCTTTCTGATCATCAGTAAGCGGATCATATCCTCTTGAAGAATCTGCATTATACAATGTATTCATTTCCTTAAGGATTTCATTATATTCTTTTACAAAATCCTTAACCATGTTATAAACCTTTGTTGTGTCAGTAGTTACACCAACTGTTACTGTTTCATCATCAGCTGTAAGACCATTTAAAGTGAATGTCATACCATTTGCTTTAATACTGTTGGATGAACCGGTAATTGTCGCTCCATTAAGTTCAATCTTTGCATCATTTGCTGCAACAACTGTAAGATCAGTTCCTCCGCCTCTCTTTGATCCATCTATATTATCAAGTCCAAGTTTTGTTAAACTACTTGCTCCATCTATAGTCTGGTCGGAAGTAATTGTAAACTTGTTCTCCACACCACTCTCTGATGAAGATATGAAAAATCTTCCCTGTTTTTCATCAAAATTAGCAGATAATCCGGCTTTTTTTGCCGCCTCAAGGAAACTGCCAACCGTTGTTTCATCATCAATTGTAAGAATTTCTTCCTTAGGGTTCTCTGTTCCTGCTTTACTTGTAAATGTTATCTGGCCAGACATTCCAAGGTCTTTTAGTTTTGTATCTCTTGTAATGCCAGTAGTTTGTCCACCTGTAACATACTGTGAGCTTGCAAGTTCCTTAACCTTTACAGAATTAGTACCTGTAGGTGCTCCATTGTCTGCAGTAACAGTAACAGCCTTTTCATTCGAGGAAGTAGCAGTTTTCTGATTATAATTACCCTGAAGTTTTACCTTACTCAAACTTCCAGTATACAATTTATATAGCTTGGTATTAAGGTCTTTCCATTTTTCCTGCTTCCACTCAAGTTTAGTTTTCTTGTTTTCGACTTTTGTCTTTTTTAGCTTGTGACTTTCCATCAGCTGTTCTACGATAGCTTCCGTATCCAGACCTGAGTTAAGTCCTGTCATTCTAATAGCCATACCATCAACTCCAATCAGTTTTATCCCTTGTTATCAACGAACAAACCCGCCATTTCCCACATTTTACCTAACATGTCAAGGGTTTCCTTTGGTGGTATTTCTCTAATGACATCACCCGTTACGTCGTCCCTGACTGTAATGGATACTCTCTTTGTTTTTTCATGATACGAAAATTCACAATGAGTCTTTGAAATTTCGATTTTGTTGTTTGCTTCTTTCACAGCAGACTTTATCATACGCTCTTTTTCTGCCTCTTCTTCATTGTAATCGTTGGCACCATTCCTGTATGCATCTGTCTCTGCATGATTTATGGCACTTGTTTCAGTTTGTGCTATAGCTTGGGTTCCATTACTTGGAGCATGATCTTTTAACGAAATAACTTTAGCGCTGTTATGTCCAGGTTTAGCTTCACTAGGCACTTCCTTGTACGCAGCCACTGCATTAGAAATAATTTCGACTCCCATAAAACATACACCTCCATGTGTAAAAACATATAACCTCTCATATGTATAGGCATCCCTCAGCACACATTCCCATTCTATCAGTCTATTTAAAGACAACTATACATTTCTTATAACTCATATCGGCACCATTTTTGTAAAAGTTAACACTTTTTTATAAAAAAATAAGAAAAACTTGCTTATATCCGTTAAAAAACCGACATAAGCAAGACTCTATTAAAATAACTGATTTAGTTCTTTAACATTAACCTTAGTATTGGCTGCCTCTTTATTAGAAGCCTGAATCTGTTCATATATTTCTTTTCTGTAGATAGGTATTGTCTTTGGTGCATTAACGCCAATCTTTACCTGATCACCTTTTATATCAAGTATTACAACTTCTGTCTCATTATCAATAATGATTGACTCTCCTATCTTTCTTGATAAAGCCAGCATTAATCATTCCCCCCATCTTTTTTCTTTTTAAGAACATCATACACATTATATTTCACAACATAGTCCTGATTTTCTACAATCACCTGCTGTCCTTTTTTTGTATCTGCATTAACAAGAAGAGGTGCTTTAAGATTAGCTGTCATTTTTGTAAGATCACTAGGTACAGTCAGCACTAAAAATACTGCAAGATTTTCTTCATTTATATCACCTAATGGTTTTAATAATTCGTCTTCCACAACAGGATTATAATCTTCTTTCACTAAGAATGGATTAATTATAGGAAGTGCAAGGGCTGGTTCATCAACACTCTGAAGCCATGAAATGCTGCTCTTTTTTCCTTCTTCATTGTTGTACAATATCGTATAACGTTTTAAATCTTCAAACCCCATAAGTCCATCTGCAAATTCAATTATCATATCCTCTGCAATATCAATCTCCCCAAAGCATTTTGTTTTTATTAACATGTTATTTTCTCCTTCCTAGTTATTTTCCATTATATGTATATAATACACATTTTTTTACATTTTTTCAAGTCTATAAATAATCTAAAAGACTTGTCTTTGCAATTTTTGTTGAAACCTGCAGTGAAGCATTGTATATATTTTCTGCTGATGAAAGATTAATATAAGTTTCAACAATATCTGCATCTTCATTTTTTGAAAGCAGTTCCGTATAGTTGTTTTTCTGAGAGTCAAGTCTGTCCTCAACAAGATCAAGTCTGTTCATACGGCTTCCTAGATTTGCAACAGAAACATTTATCTGAGCCTGATATTCTTTTATATAATACAATCCGTTTTCAAATGTTTCTGTCATATTATCATTTTCAAGAGATAATTCTATTTCCTTCTGGCTTTTAAGCGCATTAAGAGTCTTTTTCTGTTCCTCATTAATTCCACTATCCTTAAGCTTTCTTTCTATCTCTTCTATGTCTTTTTCTATGTTACCAACTCTCTCAATTATCTCTTCAAGATCATCGATTTTTCTTGCAAACTCATTACCTGTAACATTTTCCATATTTACATTAACCTGAATTTTTTGTCCAAAGTTTATTTCATAATAAATATCCTGTGAAGAATGCTTATAATCAGTAACCTCACCATATTTATTTGTTACTTTGCAATCATAGTAATGTTCCGGTTTCACAAGTCCGCTTTCAAAAGAATTCTTTCCATATGTTATGCCGATTTCCCCATCTTCCTGAAGTCTAAGGGCATCATAAACATTTTTCCCAAAAAGAATCTCTCCAGTCTGTGAGTTTATTCTAATTTCATTATCTTGTACATTATATATATCCTGATCTCCAACTTCAATATTAGTAACAGTAAAACCTAATGTATTAATTGGCTTTGATACTTTATTACCATCTGCATCAGTAGTTGTATATGTAATACTGTCAGCTGTTATTGAGCCATCTTTAATATCCTTATAACCAAGCTGAATTCTGTATAAATCCGCTACCATTTCTGGTGGTTTTTTAAACATATCAGCATCTGGATTATCAGAATCATAATCCGTAACATTATATGTTCCTGTTAACCTTTGTATTCTCTCCATATCATCTCTGCCAAATGTCTGGGTAATCTCATAATCAAGATTATCCTCATCCCTGTCAAATAGAAGGCTGTTGTTTGTTTTATATCCTGTAAATACATATCTTCCTGCATTATCAACATTTCCTTCATGATAAATCTGCTCTTTGTACTGCTTGAGATTTTCAAGAATGGATTTTCTGTCTGAAGTTGTAAGCGTATCATTAGCACCATGTTCCATATCCGTATAGGCCTTTGTAAATATTGAATTCATATTCTTTAATGAAGATTCTGTTATTTCCATCCATGAACGAGCATCTGGTATATTATTTTCAAGATACTGGTTAACTTCAGAAATAGTGCTTCTTAACTTTAATGAACGTACAGCAATAATAGGATCGTCAGAAGGTCTTTGTATTTTTTTCCCGGAATTATACTGTTCCTCTAATCCGAACATCTTATTTTTATTTGTACTCATCTGGTTCATCATACTATTATTAATCATTTTCGTTGTTACTCTCATACACATGCCCTCTTTTCATCAGATACCCAGCTCATTAATCAGCTTGTTATATATTTCATTCATTACATTAAATGCTTTTGCGGATAATTCATAAGCCTTCTGGAACTTAACAAGATTCATACCTTCCTCGTCAACATCTACACTGGATATAGATAATCTCTGTGTATTAATTGAATTAGTAATATCACTCTGATTCTGTGCAAATCTCTTGTAAGCCGCTCTGTCTACACCGATTTCTGAAACCATTGACTGTAGAAAAGCCATTGGTTTTCCCTGTTTAAACATACTTTCATCTGACTTTAACGCCATCATATCAAGTAATTTTCCATTGTCCGATACTCCATTATCAACATTTTTTGAAGTAACAATTTTCCTTGGCTCGGATATTATATCATCAGCTATTTCTATATTTCCAGCTGTCATATGATAATAACTTGCTTCTGTTGAACGAAATTCTGTAAGTTCATCTGTTTCTGTTAACTCACTTTTACTTCCAGTTATGTTGTCTTTATAAACAAACATATCTATACCCTGTTGTCCATCCAAATCTGTTCCGTCGTTATGTATATTGTTAAATTCATTAGAAAATGTTCTTAAAAATTCATTCATTTCTGACATGTAATGTGCAATACCTTTAAATGCAATGCTATTTCCTATTGCACCATTTTTATCATTTACATCATCTTTTAATTCTTCTGAAAGATAAAATTTATAGCTAAAGGATTTTTTTCCATTATTATCAACTTCTGTAACTTCAAAATCTGTATACTCATAATCATGTCCATCTATGGTAATATATCCTTGCTCTGGTGCATTAAGTTTGTATATATCATTAATTGTTGTATCATTAAGAATAATTTCTTTATCACCCTTATTTCCAGAAGCAGTTCCACTAAGATTTCTTAAGTTATTTCCATCTCTTAATTTTACAATAGCATCTAAAGAACCTTGTGTTGCTGTTCCAAAAAGATTTAAATCATCACCTGTATCCTCCCAGACAATATCATAAAGTCCATTTACATCATTTTGATTATCCTTGTTTTGCCTTACTTTACAATATAGATTTCTGCTATTAAAGTTATTAACTATTGCTTCACCATTAAATTTCAATAAGGTTGACTTTTGTCCAATATTATTTTTCCCTTTATTTATAGTTTTTTCGCTAAATTCAACCTTTCCATATGAAGATAATTCATCTATAAGTACTGCCCTCTGATCTCTTAAATCATTGGCATTCTGGCCGCTGAATTCAATTACATCTATCTGCTGATTAAGTGCAGCAACTCTCTTTGTAATTGAATTAATTCTGTCTACCTGATTTTTTATTTCTGTATTAAGATCAGCCTGTACATTTTGAAGATTTTCATAAAGGTTATTAAAATATTCTGTAAATGACTGTGCCTGAAGTGAAACGGCTGTACGTTTTTCCTGGCTTGAAGTATCATTCGACAGATTACTTAAAGAATTAAAAAAATTGTCAAACATTGTTGTGAATCCATTTTCATCCGTTTCATTAAAATAATTTTCAATAGATGCCAGGTATTCATTTATAGTTGCATATTCCCCTGTAAGAGCATTACTTTTTCTGTACTTGTCATCATAGTAAAGACTTCTCTCCTGAGTAATTTCTATAGCTGTTGTACCTGTACCAATCATACCTACCGTATTATTAACGCTCTGGGGATTTCCTGCTCTTGTTGAAACTATCTGTCTAGTATACCCTTCTGTTTCAGCGTTAGATATATTATGAGCGGTTGTTGATATCTGTGCCATACTTGTAGTTAATCCAGATAATGCTATATCAAAACCAAAAAATGTTGAACTCATATTATCACGCTCCTTATCCTAACATCCCCATAAGATTATCTAACATACTATTAATTATGTTAAAGTATCTAGAAGCAGCATTATATGCATGCTGATATCTCATAAGGTAACCTAGTTCCTCATCTGAAGAAACACCACTAAAACTGTTTCTCTGATCATCTATTGAATTAAGAATAGACTCCTGATTATTTCTCATATCCTCAAGGGTTTTTCCTGTATTTCCAATATCACTTACAAATGCCTGATAATATTCACCAAATGTATATATTGTAAGGGCATTCGGATCAATTGTCGAAAATGGCTTATCCCATATTTCTATTAATTTTACAGCAACTCCATTATATGAAAATGAGTTTTTATCGTTGTTCTGGCTTAATGGAAGCACCGAATAATTATCAACTATATCTTTATTAATTTCAAGTTCTCCAAGGGAATACAATGTTGACTGTTTTTCAGGATCTTCCTTCTGGTATTCCTTTACTTTCATTAACTTCGAAGTAGTATTTCCATTTTCATCTGTAGAAACAACAGTAACTTCTCTTTCAACATATCTTTGTGTAGCTCTTCTTGTAATAAGCTCTGCTCCCATTGTATTATCATCATCCATACCAATAGGTGCATTTTCTTCATCCAGTACTGTAATTGTTTCTAAGCTTCCGTCTTCTCCAATAATAGTAATATCTTTATTAGGAGCAAGTACATCATTAATAGATGTAACTATTCCATTTACAAGATTATCAAATTCTGCCATAACTGTCATAAGGGTTGATGTTCCTATATTTAAGTTATAAGCCTCCGTATCTGCATTAAACTTTTTAAGTTCTTCTTCATAAACTTTATAATCTTCTTTATACTTGTCAACTGCTAAATTATATCCTTCCTGATCAAATACAGTTTTTCCCGTATCGTCTACATTTACATAATCTGTTCTCATAGGATACTGTGGTTCAACTGGTGACTTTGGAATATCAGTATAATGAGTCTGTTCTGTTCCTCTTGCCATAACAAGTCCCTTAAGATATCCAGAATCATTATAGTTTGAAAGATCTGTAAACTTTTCAGTATCAAATACTTCTTCATTTGTATTCTGCCATATTGGAACAAGAACTCTGTTTTTTGTATTTACTTCTTTAAATGTCATCTTGTTAACACTAAGGTCTGATACAAAGTAAGCACCTTCAGCATTAACAGTAACTGTTCCATCTATAGCCTCTTTATAATCTATACTAATAAGATTAGCAAGTTCATCAAGACAAAGATTTCTTTCATCTCGATAATCATTGGCTCTTTCAACTCCTGCTGCCTCTATCTGTACAATCTTTCTGTTTAATTCATTTATTCTTTCTCCAAGGGAATTAATTTTCTCAACTGTCTCCTTAACCGTTGTATTAATATCTGCCTGATAATCAGTAAGTTCCTTATAGATATCTTGGGATCTTTCTACAAAATTTAAAACATCATTTACAAATGTCGCTCTTGCAGTTAAGTTTTCTGGTTGTTTTGATAATTCTTCCATTGACTGCCACATATTATTTATCGCGTCCTGAAAACTAACACCTTCCATCTCTCCGAAAAGATCTTCAACTTCCGATAAAACAGTATACTGAGCATCATAAAAGCCCTGTCTTCCATTTTCCTCTCTGAAAGACATATCATAAAACTGATTTCTAAGCTGTCTTGTGGCAATAACACTGGAACCAAGACCAACTCTCTTCATTCCTCCTGAAGTCATACTATTAGTATATATTGCATCATTGGAAATAGATTGCTGTCTTGTATAACCTTCTGTATTAACATTTGATAAGTTGTGAGCAGTAGTATTTATACCACTTTTGCTTGTATTCATTCCAGATACAGCAGTCCACATGCTCCCCATAAGATTACTCATATAATCACCTACTAATCTTAATTGTTATTGTTTCGCATCAAACATCGTATTTGTACCCTGTTGTCCATAATTCATATTGGCAACATTGTTATAATTGTTGCTTCCCGGCTGCATCCAGGTACTCTGGATAAAATTCATGTTGAACTCTATCATGTCAAGAGACTGCTGAATTAAAGCCTTATTATGGTTATTTATATCAACAAGAAGTTTAGTTGTTTCTTTCAGTCCGTCATAAATAATTGAAAGTTCCTTCTGTTCTTTAGGCTGTTTATCAATCATTTTTATAATTGTTGCAACATTAAGTTCAGATACTTTTTTGCCTGTTACATCTGCAACATTTCGCAAAACCTGTTCTCTTTTTTTATCTAGAATAGCAATCTTATCAAGATACTCCTGTTCCTTGATATTGATTGTATTAAGTTCATCAATTTTATTTTCAACTATTACCTTCGTCTTTTCCTTGCAAACCGGAACAAATTCTTTGTAAAGTGTAAGTTCCGCTCCAAGTACCGCAATAAGTTCTTCTATTATACTAGCCAACTACATTCACCTCTTCTTCATGTCAAAAAGTATACACATACCTTTATTGTTATATATCGGTACAAATGTACTACTTGCTTTATAGCTAGACACAGAAAAACGAGGTGAAAATTCACCTCGTTTTGTTATTTAATATTATCTGAAACTCTTAACCCAGGTAATTAAAGAATCATGATGTGTATTATTAAGAACATCTCTTCGCATCTGATCTGTAACAGGACCATTCTTCTCCATGATAGCAATAATTGCCTCCTGAAGACCTGCTATAATACCATCTTCATAGCTTCCCTTAGAAACCGCTGTTTCAGTTTTAACTGTTTCCTGTACATTCTCTTTTACTGCTTCCTGTACTTCTTCCTTAGCATTTTCCTGTACATTCACAATCTCTTTTATCTCTTCTGGTGCACCCTTTGGTTCGATTTTCTCATCTTTACTTACAGGTACCCATATTTCACCTGAATTAGCATTTACTCTTACGTTAATCTGGCCATTATTTACAGGCACTCTTTCGCCTGACAATGCTCCCATATACTCCTCTGTATTTCCAGCCGGCAGATTCATCCAGCTTTCACAATCATCATTATTCACAGTTACAACAATGCTTCTTCCGTTATAATTTCTTGAAAATGCATACTGTCTGTTTCTAAGCCAAAGTTCATTATAATCTCCATATGAAAGTTCTGGATTTTCTTTTCTTATTTTTCCAAGTGCTGCAATAAGTTTTGTTGCAGGATTATTATTGATTGCATCCTTATAGTCTTCATAATTTAGATAAGGACGAAGAGATGCATCTGAGCCTCTTTCTTTTCTTCCTTCAATTGCAAACTCAGAACCATAATATATAGAAGGGATTCCAGGAAGTGTATATAATAAAACATGTACTGGTGTAAAATGTGCCTTATTATACAGTTTTGTATATATTCTTTCTACATCATGATTATCTACAAAGTTATAAAGCTTAAATCTTCCAGAACCGCTGCTTCCCATACCTTCAAGTCTTCTTTGTGTATGAGCAATTTCAAAATAGTTATGCTCATTATGACCTGAATATAAGCCCTTATGCATAACATAATTAGTTACTGAGTGCAGAGTTCCTTCGTTAACCCATCTTGTATAATCACCATGAATTACTTCACCCATTAACCAGAAGTCAGGCTTTACTTCATTTGCCACATTTCTTAATGCCTTCATAAAGTCAAAATCAAGAACATCTGCAGCATCAAGCCTTAATCCATCAATGTCAAACTCACTAACCCAGAAACGTATTGTATCACATATATAATCTTTAACTTCAGGATTTCTCTGATTTAATTTAACAAGCAGATTGTATCCGCCCCAGTTATCATATGAAAATCCATCATTATATTCATTATTGCCCCAGAAATTAACGTTGCAGTACCAGTCTTTATACCTTGAATTTTCTCTGTGTTCCTTAATATCTTTAAATGCGAAAAAATCTCTTCCGGTATGGTTAAACACTCCATCCAATATAACCCTTATTCCATTATCATGACACTGCTTTACGAATTCTTTAAGGTCTTCATTATCACCAAGTCTGCTGTCAAGTTTTCTGTAATCTGTAGTTTCATATCCATGTCCCACTGACTCAAATAAAGGTCCTATATAAAGTGCATTGCAGCCAATTGCCTTAATATGATCCACCCAGGGTTTTAATTCCCTTAGTCTGTGTGTAACCTGATCATACTTGTTCTCCATAGGAGCTCCTAGTAATCCCAAAGGATAAATGTGATAAAAAATCGATTCATCATACCATGCCATAACTAATATATCCTCCTTATTATTATTATGTTTAATCGCCTGCTGGCCAAAAAAAACGAGTTGAAACACAACTCGTTTTAATTTCTGGTTAATTGTGAAAATTATGAAGCAAATGCTCTATCTATGATTTTATCTGCTAAACTCTCATCACTAACATAATACGAACCATTATTTATGCGTTCCTTAATATCGTTAACCAGATCCATTCTCACGTCTGGTGCTTCTGCCACTGCTTTTTTTGCTACCTGATAATCTTTACCAATCTGTGAGATCTCTACCTTATCGGTACTTCCTGTCTTCTTAGTTCCTGTCGGTCTGCTCACTTTGTTTGTTGCCTGAATTTGGCTAATTGCACTGTAGGCATCAATTCTCATATGAATCACTCCAATTTTCCCTTTTAATATAAATTTTATTTTTGCTTCCTTACATTATTTATCGGATAAATAATCTAATACATTAGTTTTTAACCTCAAAATAATAATTGTAAATTTCTGTAAGTCCTTTATTCATGGGCTTCCAAAGATTTCCAAAGCTCTCAATTATGTTTATCGAACATTTACGAAAATTCTTTATACTATTTTTAAATTTTTTTTGGAAACTAGTCAAGCCCTGCTTCATATGATAGATTATATAACAAATAAAACATTTTGGAGGTAACAATAATGAGTGATTTAGCAGCAACTAGTTGTAACGGAGGATGTGCAGATAATGGTTGTGGATGTGGATGCAGTTCTTTACTCATCATCCTTTTATTATTAGGATGTTGTGGTAACAATAATTCTTTCTTAGGAAACAATGGCTGTTCCGATGACTGCAGCAACATACTTTTAATTCTCTTAATATTATCTTGTTGCGGAAACAACTCTTGTTTCTAAAATTTTTTTTCATAACTACACTCTAAAGTGAAATGTTCGTGTCAAAGATAAACAAAAATGTTTATCTTTGCATGAACAATAATCATACTTATTAGTCTTTTAAAAAAACTGTATCAACTTCATAGATGCTATTAGTATCTTCTATAATAATAGTATCATTACACCTTTTAATAAAATCCCTGTTAATATCCTTTAAACTACCTCTATAGATATTCCCTTTGTTTAATTCTAAAATATCATATCTTGTCTTATTATTTTCATAATACATATCATCATCTCCCTATATACTCCCTTTATATAAGATATGTATTATATGCTGTTAATGTTATCTTATCTTTTCAGGAAAGCCAACCTTTTTCTGTACTTTTCTTAAAGTCTTATTAGACAGATAAGAAGCTTTCTCTGCGTTATTCTTAATCATAGAATCAATATATGCTTTATCTTTAGACAGACTTGCAATTCTGTCCTGTAAAGGCTTAAGCATGTCTGCAACTGCTTCACCAACTGCAAGTTTAAAATCTCCATATCCTTTGCCGCTGAATTCCTTCTCAATCTCAGCTGGAGTCTTCATAGTAGTTGCAGAATATATATCAATAAGATTCTTGATACCAGGCTGTTCATCACTATATCTTACATCTGCAAGTGAATCTGTAACTGCACGTTTAAACTTTCTTATTACTGTATCCCTGTCATCTGTAAGATATATGCTGGCATTAGGATTCTCATCTGACTTTGACATCTTTTTCTCAGGATTCTGCAAACTCATGATTCTTGCTCCAACCTTGCCAATATAAGGTTCTGGTATAGTAAATACATCTCCATATATAGAGTTAAATCTTGCAGCTATATCTCTTGCAAGTTCAAGATGCTGCTTCTGATCTGCTCCAACAGGCACAACATCTGTCTGATATAATAAAATATCTGCTGCCATAAGAACAGGATATGTATAAAGTCCTGCATTAATATTATCTTCATGTTTTGCTGATTTATCCTTAAACTGTGTCATACGGTTAAGTTCACCCATGTATGTATAACAATTAAGTATCCATGCTAGCTCTGCATGTCCAGACACATGCGACTGATAATATATACAGTTCTTCTCTGGATCTAATCCTGCTGCAACATATAATGTATATAGTGCTCTCGCTCTTTTTCTTAATTCTGCCGGGTCCTGTCTTACTGTAATCGAATGCATATCAACTACAGAGAAAAAACACTGGTATTCTTCATTCAGCGATACCCAGTTCTTAAGTGCTCCAAGATAATTACCTAAAGTAAGATTACCTGTTGCCTGCATACCACTAAATAATGTTTTCTTTCCGTCTAACATATACTCACCTTTTATTTAAACCTTTCTAGTTATCTGTTATTATTCTAACCGTGAACAATAACAGTTTCTTTATCTCAATAATATCTTACTATCATATGTTGTCTTTGTCAATAAACAAAAAGAAAGCTATAGTCAAAACTATAGCTTGTTAATCCATTATAACAAAAATATAAAAAAGTGTTATACTAACTACTTACTCATAAATTTAGTGCAGTTATTAAGGGTGATCAGGTAGAATTTAAGACAAACTGTTTTTGTTGTCATCCTTCCGAGATTAGGAATGGATATGGAAGGCCTATTACTGAAAAAGTTAAGGAATGC
>JAILNW010000206.1 GCA_024691145.1 Lachnospiraceae bacterium | reverse complement strand
TTGAGTTTAACGAAGGTACAAAGATTATTAGGAATAGTATACTAGAGGGCAATACAGAACTACAAGGAGTTATTCTTCCTAAAACTATATGTGGAATATCTGGACAGATTACAGATAAGAAAGATGTTGATATTATTGCTGTAAAGGATTCATACGCTTACGATTATGCAAAAATATACAAATACAACATAATCAATAAGTACGTTAATGAATAATTTGGACAGAAAAAAATACATTGCAATATTTTGAATTTTACTATATAATAATATATGATTTTTTTATTTGGAGGTACGATTATGTATTCGTTTGATGAAATTAAAGCATTTGACCCTGAACTTGCTGGTGCAATCAGTAAGGAGATAGAGAGACAGAATGATCACATTGAGCTTATTGCTTCAGAGAATTTTGTAAGTAAGGCTGTTATGGCAGCTATGGGAAGTCCTCTTACTAATAAATATGCAGAAGGATATCCTGCAAAGAGATATTATGGAGGATGTGAATTTGTTGATATTGCAGAGAATCTTGCAATTGACAGAGCTAAAGAGTTATTTGGATGTACTTACGTTAACGTACAGCCACATTCAGGAGCTCAGGCTAATATGGCAGTATTCTTTGCATTATTAAAGCCAGGTGATACAGTTATGGGTATGAACCTTGCACATGGTGGACATCTTACTCATGGAAGCCCTGTTAACTTCTCTGGTTCATATTTTAACATTGTACCTTATGGTGTTAATGATGACGGATTTATCGATTATGATGAAGTAAGAAAGATTGCCAATGAGTGCAAACCTAAGTTAATTGTTGCAGGTGCAAGTGCATATGCAAGAAAGATAGATTTTAAATTATTCAGAGAGATTGCTGATGAGGTTGGAGCTTACCTTATGCTAGATATGGCTCATATTGCAGGACTTGTAGCAGCAGGACTTCACATGAGTCCTATACCTTATGCACATGTTACAACAACTACTACTCATAAGACTCTTAGAGGACCTAGAGGTGGTATGATTCTTTCAAGTGCTGAGTTTGCTGAAGAGCATAAGTTTAATAAGTCTGTATTTCCAGGTATTCAGGGAGGACCTCTTATGCATGTTATCGCAGCAAAGGCTGTATGTTTTAAAGAAGCTCTTGATCCTTCATTTAAGGAGTATGCTTCTAACATTGTTAAGAATGCAGCTGCTCTTGCTGAGGGACTTACAAAGCGTGGATTTAAGCTTGTTTCAGGCGGAACAGATAATCATCTTATGTTAGTTGATTTACAGAACATGAATGTAACTGGTAAGGAAACTGAGAAGTTACTTGATACAGTTAATATTACATGTAACAAGAATACTATACCTAATGATCCTGCGTCACCATTTGTTACAAGCGGAATAAGATTAGGTACAGCAGCTATCACTACAAGAGGCATGAAAGCTGAGGATATGGATACAATTGCAGAAGCAATCTATCTTGCTGTTACTGATATAAGCAAGAACGAGGAGAATGCCATGGCTCTTGTTGCATCATTAACTAACAAATATCCATTGTATTAATTTATTTAAGGTGGTTTTTATATGAACGATAGATATGAAAACAGATATACAGTGGATAAGAAGAGATTCATGGATATGTATATGCATCCCATGAAGAATAATAACAGAATTTTAGTACATAATATTATTATTGGAATAATGCTTTTTACACTGGTATTATGGGCAGGTCTTTTTATGGACAAGGACATTAATGCCACAACGATTATTACTGCTATACTTATGCTAATATGTTTATATCTGTTATTCTTTGCCAGAAGAAATTTTGGAAAGAAGTCATATGAGTATACATGCAGTCAGTATAACAAGACAGAATGGGAAGTTGTTACAAAGTTTGAAGAAAAGATTGTAATAACTGAGGATGAACGTGTTGTTGAGATTGCTTATCACCTGGTTAGTGAGATAATTGATGGTAAAGAATACATTGGTATTTTGCAGGGTAATGAGAAGGGCGTAAGATTGTTAAAGACAGGATTTAAGGATGCAACGCCAGAAGAATTTATGAAATTCATAAAAGAAAAGTGTACAAATATTAAAAAATGATATAATCCCCACATTTATTGTGGGGATTTTTTGAAAGAGGGAATGTTTATGGATATTTATGGAGTTATGAAGGTTATATCAGGACCATTAGTTTGTTCACTTGTTGGATATGGAACCAATTATATAGCAATTAAGATGATGTTTCGTCCACTTAATCCTGTATATATATGGGGAAAGAGACTTCCATTTACCCCTGGTATAATACCTGCAAGAAAAGGACAGCTGGCAACAGCCGTTGGTAATGCGGTAGGAGATAATCTTCTTACTGCAAATGATATAAAGAGTAATATACTTAATAACAGCACTAAAGTTGCATTTACAAACAAACTTTATGAGGAAATGATTAACTTCATGAATAATAATATGTCCCTTAATGAGATTGCAAAGGATGCTGGAGTAGAGGTTCATGGAATAACAAAGGGACTTGATCATTTTTTAAGTAAATTAATTGTGGATGGAGCAATTAAGATGCATATTGGGGAGATTATAGCTAAAGAAAGTGCTGATATTATAAATGAAAAGATTAACAGGACACTGTTTTCAAAGATGATTAGTGATGATTTTATATATTCAATTACTTTTAATATGGGTTCAAGAATAGAAGAATATATAGATGAGCATGGTGTGGAAAGACTTACACCGATTGTACATGAAGAGATTCATAAGTTATATAATTATCCTGTTAAGGAACTTACTAAGGATGTGGAACTTAATGAATATAAGACTAAGATGATACTTATGGCTATAATTGACATTGCATTGGATAAGGCAGTGGAGTCATTACTTGAAAATGTTAACATAAGTGAAATGGTTAAGAAAAAAATAGATGATATGGATGTTAAGCAACTTGAGAGTCTTGTTATGTCAGTTATGAAGAATGAACTTAATGCCATAGTTAATCTG
>JAILNW010000102.1 GCA_024691145.1 Lachnospiraceae bacterium | reverse complement strand
TTTACGCCGGTCGTCAACTGGGGAAAATACAAGGAAGAAAACAGCAGACTTGTCATGCCTGTTACTGTCCGTCTGAATCATGCGATTGCTGATGGTTATCTGGTGGCAAACGTATTTAGGCTCTTAGAACAGGAGATTGGGAGATTCGTAGAGCTTTAATCGACAAATTCCAGTTTGCTGGAGCAATTCCAGGAAAAATGATTGATGAACAGCAATAAACTAAGTTAACAAAAATGCCAGGAAAGGTGATAAATTATATGTCAAATGTTAGAGACAGAGGTATTATAGATATTGCTTTAGAGGAAGGAGATAAATACATTCTAATAATCATTGATGATATGGAGTGGACCCCTTCAAACAGACATGAGCATGGGCATATCCTGCAGGATAAGATTAATGATTATTTAGATTATATAGCAAGCGGGCAGGCAGAGGAAGTTAAGCCCATGTTGCGTCCTGTTATAAGAGTACTTGCACAGTATTCGTACAGCAAGTATTGCTTGGAATTTTTGGAAAGAGTAAAAAAACATGTTAAGGAAAATGGTGATATTTGTGATATAGAGTGGACCCATTCTGAAGAAGATGGACCATTTGAAGATGGTTTCAGCGATGAGCCAACCTTTGATATGACAAAGATTTACCCTAGACTTAAGAAAAATCTGGCGAAGGATCCTTTAAAGGAGGTTTCCCTTTTAGCGCCATATATGCCAGATAACAAGCAGCAGAATTATCCTGATAATCTTATAATGATAAGATTTTTGGATAGTTTTATAGGCTTATTTGTTCAGGACATGGGAGAAGCATATTCATATATTACTTATGATGTGCTTCCTGACGATATAACTGTAGAAGAATTAGAAAATGCTGCTTTTGAAAACCTTGTAAGAGATACAAGATATCAGAAAGTACAGTCAAATGATTCTGATATTTATGGAATTATAGCAGGGGGAAACTTTGAAGCAGAAAGCCTGTGACTTAAGGAAATATGGGAGCAGATTGCTGATGAATTAGAAGATGATATATTAGTGGCAGTTCCTACAAAGGATATGGTAATATATGTTAAAGCAAGTGAAAAGGAACATAAAAAGAAGTTAATAGATATGGCTAAAAGAATATGGAAAGAAAATGAGAAAAATACACCATATCTGTTATTCTGCAATGATTTGTTTTTATATTCAAGAGAAGAAGGAAGATTAAAGGTTTTGGATAAATTCCTTGTTTAGGTGTAGTTGTTTGGAGGTTTCTGGAGATAAACACAAGAATCAGATTGAAAAATCGAGGTTTGGAGGAGAATGCGATGGCTTTGTTTATTAAAAGAATCCGTGATGAAGGTTTATCAGTTAAAAGACTGAATATCATTATGTTCATTGTTTCACTAATAATATATACAGCTTTATTTTATGCCATGAGTCTGACAGGTGACAATTATCAGAAAACTCAGGAAATGACAAAAACCCTGTTAGAGTGGAGAAAGAATTCTTATAATCTCCAGATAGGTTCTGATTACCTTACGGAGGAAATAAGGAGCTTTGTGGCTACAGGTGATAAAACACATCTTGATAACTATTTTGAAGAAGCAAATGTTACACAGCGAAGAGAAGAGGCTTTGTCTAATTTAAAGAAAAACCTCAGGGATTCAGATGCAATTCCTGCTTTAAGCTCTGCCATGGATGAATCAAAAGAACTGATGAAAAAGGAATATTATGCGGCAAGACTTGCTATTAATGGTTATGACCTTGAAACAGATGAATTTCCTGAAGAAATAAAAGCTGTTAAGCTATCAGAAAAAGACGAATCACTTTCTAGAGAAGAACAGATACACACTGCAATATATTATCTGTTTGATGAGGAGTATAATGCTTCAAAAATGCATATAAGTAATAATATAAGTAATTGCCTTAATACCATTGAACAAGAGATAGATTATAAACAAGATGAAGTTAACCTGAAACTTGAGAAACAGCTTTTGCTTGAGCGTATAATGACAATTGTACTTGCATTAGTAACCCTTACAATTGTAATTATTACAAACAGACTTGTATTTAATCCACTTAATAAATGTGTAGAACGTATCCGCAGGGATTCTATTATTAACTTAAAAGGAGCGTATGAAGTAAGATTTCTTGCAAAGAACTATAATCTGGTATATTATACAACAAAGGAAAATGAGAATCAGCTTAGCTATGAAGCAAATCATGATAAGCTTACGGATCTATATAATCGAAGAGGTTATGAGTTTTTACTTAAGAATATTGATATGAAAACATCAGCCCTGCTGATTATTGACCTTGATAATTTTAAGGATATAAATGATACTTATGGACATGATATCGGAGATAAGGTTATTAAGAAAGCCGCTAAGGCTATATTTAACAGCTTCCGTGCTCAGGACTATGTATGCCGAATAGGCGGAGATGAGTTTGCTGTTATAATGATGCGTGCAGATTCTTCTATGAAAGAACTGATAGCACGTAAGGTTGATATGATTAATGAGAGAATGTCTGCAACAGATGGAGATAATATACCAACTATTAGCTGCAGTGTAGGAGTTGCATTCGGACAGGAAAAGATATCTGTCAGTGAAGCCTTTAAAAGAGCAGATAAGGCTTTGTATGATGCAAAAGAAAATGGCAGAAAAGGAATAGCATTTTATGGATAATGTTAAAACCGAACTTATTATGCATTTTTGTATTGAAAGTTCGGTTTGTTACAGAAAAGGGGAGGAATTAAACATGTAAATATCATAAAGTTTATGGAGAATGAAGAAAGATTTTAACATCTTTGGAGGTAGTATTATGGAGGAGCAAAAAATTATAAAAAAACTGTCTGCAGTAGGAATTCTCGGCAACGTGGTTCTTGCAGCATTTAAGTTATTTTCTGGTATAATAGGTAATTCTGGAGCCATGATTTCAGATGCGGTTCATTCACTTTCGGATGTATTTGCAACGGTTATAGCATATGTAGGAGTTATTCTTTCAAAACAGAAAGAGGATAAGGAACATCCATATGGACATGAGAGACTGGAATGTGTTGCATCCTTAATGTTAGGAATTATTCTTGCAATAACTGGTCTTGGAATAGGATATACAGGTATTCATAAACTCATAACTCATGAAAAACTTGAGATACCGTCATTCCTGCCACTTATTGCAGCAGTTGTATCTATAGTTGTAAAGGAAGCCATGTTCTGGTATACTATGCATTATGCTAAAAAACTGGATTCACCAGCATTTAAAGCAGATGCCTGGCATCACCGTTCAGATGCACTTTCATCTGTAGGATCATTTATAGGTATCGGTCTTGCCAAAGCAGGATTTTTAGTTGCAGACCAGATTGCAAGTATTATTATATGCCTTTTTATACTAAAGGTTGCATTTGATATTTCAAAGGATGCAGTAAGTAAAATGCTTGATACTTCCTGTGAAAATGGACTTGAGGATGAACTTAGAAACTATATATTAGAACAGTCAGGTGTAGAATATATTGATTTACTTTATACAAGACAGTTTGGAAACAGAATATATATCGACCTTGAAATTGCAGTAAAGAGAGATATATCTTTAATTGAAGCACATGAAATAGCAGAAACAGTACATGATAATGTGGAGAAACAGTATCCTAATGTAAAACACATAATGATACATGTGAATCCGGCTGAGGAAAAATAGTTTAATTTGGAGGTTATTATAATGGACAATTTTGTAGATGAGAGAGATTACAAACTAATTGAAGGGGATAAATACACATTTTTTGTTTTGAGGAAGATTATTGGATGGGATTGCAGTTTGCTGCTTTCTGACCATGAGAAGTTAATTATCTGTCATAGTGCAAATCCATACCCAGTGTGGATCTGGACTCCGGATGATGCTTCAGATGAAGAATTGGAAAGAGCATATATAATTGCAAAGGAAAACAATTTAATAGACGGAGAACATACTTTTAATACAAAAGATGAACTTGCGGAGTACTTTATAAAAAGGGCTTCTGAAGAGGGAATTAATATGAATATAAAAACAAACATGTTTGCATATGATTGCCCTGAACCAATTAAGCCAGAGTATTTGTCTGATGGTAAAATACATAGATGTGTTCCTGAAGATAAGGAAGAACTTGTGGAAATACTTGATTTATTTCATAAGGAAACTGGGGTGGATCAGAAGAACATTGAGGAATATAAAAAAGATGCTGATTTCTTCATTAACTGCCAGGAAATGTACTTCTGGAAGGATAATGAGGGCAATACTGTGGCAAGTTGTAAGAATTCAATAGAGGGAGAATTAGCCTCAATAAATATTGTATTTACAAGACCCGAATATAGAAGAAAGCACTATGCAGAAAACCTTGTATATGAAGTATCAATAAAGGCTAAAAATGCAGGATATCTGCCGATGCTTTATACAGACGCAGACTATGTGGCATCAAATGCCTGCTATGAGAAAATTGGATATGTGCTAAG
>JAILNW010000081.1 GCA_024691145.1 Lachnospiraceae bacterium | reverse complement strand
GGCGTAAGTAATAAAAAGCCTGAAAAAGACACGACTGGCATATATAGCGACCCTTGTTTTATAAATGCCACTTCTACCATAGAAGGTAATTTTAAACTTAATAATAACTCTCCATGTATAGGTAAAGGAGCTTATTAATATCAGCTGCTTTCTGGCATTACACCAGAAAGCAGTCATCTATAAAGAGTTTAAAAAACAGGATTTATCCATGATATTCTCCATCAAACTGGACAAGTGTAATATCGTTAATATCATCTAATTCCTTGATTCTTTCCGAGAATCTCATATCGTCATTATCAAGAATTACCTGTAAAGTCATCTCTATATCTGTCTTTCTCATAATTTTTGATTTAATCTGATAATTAATATTATCTAAAATCTTTAAAGCCTTATCCCCTGTTTCGTCTTTTGTATAATGCATAATAACAAAATATGTATTACTTGTGTTATTTTTATTGTACATAATCTTTAATAAAAGTATCATAATAGCAAGAATACAGATTACTAAAAGATACATGCTGGCACCTATTGATATACCCATTGTAATTGCCCAGAAAAGATACAGCAAATCAAGAGGTTCTTTTACTGCTGTTCTGAATCTTACAATTGATAATGCACCAACCATACCAAGAGAAATAACAACATTGGAACTAATTGCAAGTGTTACACCACAAGTAAGAACAGTCATACCTATTAAGGTAATTCCAAATGTCTTACTATAAACTACACCCTGAAACAGTCTCTTGTATACATTAAAGATTAAAATACCTATAAGTAATGATAAACACAAGTCAACTATTATTGTAAGTATCATACTTAAGCTGATTGCCTGCTCATACATACTTGATTCCAAAAACGATTTTTTTAAAACATCCCTTACACTGCTTGTTAATAAAACACACATTTATAACATCTCCATTCTTTTTTCATAACATAACACAAATTTTGATACCGCCATAAATACACCATATTCCGGTGAAATTATTCTTTTTACAAGATCCGGATACATATCTGTGTATTTAACCTCCAGTATCAGTTCCTCATTATTCATGCACTCCCAGGCTGGTGATATGGCATCAAACATATCATAATGTGCAGGTGCTGCCCTTACATGGCTGTCAAAGGTAATTCTTACTTGTCCTGCGTCCATAACAAAAGTTTTTCTGTCATAATCCACATAAACAACAGGTCTTAATTTTCTTGTTGTGCATTCAATATAAAATCTTTTGCATAACTCGTTATTTTTTGTAAGAAGAAATCCATAATCTTCATTTATTATCTTCTCATATTCCTCACGGGTTATTGTGGCTGATTCCTTGTAAATATAGTTATCTCTTTTATTCTTGCATTCAAGTTTTATAATAGAATCGCTGTAATTATAGGTTCTTATTCTGTATTTTCTTCTTGCAGGTGTTCCTGCAAGTTTTTCAGAATATGCAGTTTTATATATATCATCAAAATATAAACTTCGAATCATATAGCAGCCATTATCACCATTTTTATCAACCTGCATAATCCCCTGAAGTCTTGTATCTAATATTCTTCTTTCTTTTTCTGATATTACATACTTTAACTCATGACGAAACCTGGCTTTATCCATTATTTTCCCATCTCCTCATAATCTTCATCAGTTAAAACTTCCCCTGAATCCAGTACATAATAGCATATCATTCCTCTATGCAGCATTTTATCTGCACTTTTGTAATTGTCAAATGCGTATGCTTCTTTCCCGGATTCATTAACAGCCTTAATTCTTATGAAGTACTTTCCTGGTTCAAGTTTTTCTCCTTCATAAGTAGTTCCTGAATAATTATTAGTTCCATAAATAATATTATCAAATGAACAGTCATCTGATATTTCAACATCGTATGAAACCAGTTCTCCATTAAATGTGTAAGCCGACTGCCATGAATAGTTAATTCCATTTTCTGTTGCCTCTGGTTTTCCTATGAAAAATGGCATAGGCTCATTAACATTCTCCATAAATGTATTATAATTATTCTCTAATTCCGAATATAATGCATCAAGATTCTTATCAAATTCATTGCTTGTTAATTTTGCATAATTAACATCAGGCATTCTATATAAATAAGGTTTTACAATTGCTGCATATTCCTTTGCAAGACCCATAACTTTCTCTTCTGTTAATATGCCCTTTAACTCGTTAACTTTATCAATAAGTTTTTGTCTGTAAGTATCGTTTTTAACTACCTTTTTGATTAAAATATTTCCCCAATAGTTACTAATACCCTTTTCATAACTATTTTCATTCATTTCTGATCGTTCTAGCAATGCATACTGGGTATCAAGAAAACTTCCATCATTATCCCATGAAATAAAGTAAAACTTTTTAACATTTTTAGGACTGTAAAGAAATACATTTCTGCACTGGGTATCTTTGTTTCCAACAAGAATATGAAAGGCAAGCCACGAAAATACATTATCTTCATCAAACCATTTTGAAAATGTCTTTTCTATTGGAATTGTATCATTATTTAACTCATCAAGCAGTTCAATAAGTTTCGAATGATCAGAGTCTCCCTTTATCTCAAGTCTTTCTTCAAAGGCTTTTTTATCATATTCAAGATCGCTTTTAAGTTTTATTACATCATTATATCTGTAAAACTCAAAAATATTGACTTTATATAACTGCCCATTATTATCAAGATTATGGTTTTTTAGATAATTTTTATTAATCTGCTCAACATAAGTATATAAACCATAGTCCTCATATACATCTGTTTTATTATCTGCTGTATTATCCTTTATATAAAGATGTACAAACTTTGTTCTTGCACTGTGCATTGTATCTATATCCTGCATAAGGTTGTAGCATAGCATATTTTTAAATCTTAATCCATCACTTACATGTTTGTTAAGATTTATGATTTTTTGTCCGTGCCAGTCACCCTTTCCGTCCATTATGGAAATTTTATAGTTTTTCTGGGCAAATCGGCTTGATGACTGTCCTCTTACATTAACTGTACAGTTAGGAACAGCATCATCATAGCCAAACTCTCCATCCACAGGTCCATTTTCATCTCCCACTCTTAATATTCCCTCTACCTTGTATTTTTCCAGATTATTTTTTTCGTAATATTCTGCTGAGTATGAATTGATTTCTTCAAATGTATGATCAGTATTATCTGACTTATTTCCTTTTTCAACTGTAAGATACATAGTTTCAACCTCGGTGCTGTCCCAGTCCTCATAAAGAGAATCATTATCTTTAATCGGAAGATTTCCATTAATCTCAGCAAGCTGATTATTTCCAGTTAAAACCATTTCTGTATCTGTACTTGCTTTTTTTAAATCATTTTCCACCCTGCAGCCTGTTAATAGCGACAATGCCAAAACAACAGGCACAATTTTAATAGCCTTTTTCATTTTTAAATAACCTCCTTATATTTATCAACTATGCCCTGCATAAATCCTTTCTTTTCAACGTGTACAATTGGCTGGCTGCTAAGTAACCTGTATTCAATATTATCAAGATAACTAAACAGTCTTCCCAAAGTACATAATAAAAAGACAAGTGAACCTATTAAAAAACTGTATCCGCTGAATTTTCTGTCATTTACACTTAATGCAACAGATGCCACTAAAGTTACAACAGCAAAAGCCACGGAACATATCATGGCTCCTTTATTATCTGCAAAATAAAGCAAAAGCAGAATACCGCAGTTACCAATAATGTAAAAGGCAAAAGCCAGACACAATGTTCTGAATATTGATAAATTACTTGTATTTAATCCTATGGACATTGTATGTAAAAATCCAGAAACAAGTATAACGAATAATAATGTAACGAAAAACTGTTTCGTGATTATATAACTAAGCTCATTAATCAGGGTATTTTTCATTTCATTTTCTGCTTTTTTTAGTTCTGAAAATTTGCCTCCGCAGTTAAGCTGTTTAAAATACTCTTTATAACTTCTGTTAAATTTTACTTCCATTGATGTTACAAATGAAATCTGTGTTATTATAACAGATGCATATGCAAGTAATACTGATATATCGTAGGCTGAAGAGGAATAAAACAAACCTTCAAGCTGTCGTCCCAAATCTCCATGCCATACTACTATCTGGTGAATTACAAGTCCAAAGCTTAAGCATACACTTACTATAGCGAGCTGTGGATATTTATCAAACCAGATAAGGAACTCCAGTATGCTTCCCTTTCCCTTAGGAAAGCATTGTACAATTATATTAAAGTAGCTTACTGTCATAATGCCATATGCAATAATAAGTATTACAAGAATCATACTCATAATGTCAAATTTAAAAACAAATAATCCAATTATTCCACTACATACTGCTATTACTGCCGAGAAAGCAAATGTGTACAATATGCTTTTGTAGTCCTTTATGGCAGATAAAATATTCATGGAATTCATTGTTATTATAAGCTCATTTAAAAGACAGATACATAACATCTGCATTGTAAAACTAATACCGGAAAAATGAAGAAAAACCCCATATATTACCGTTCCTAAAGCCATCATAATTAAACTGCTTCCTATAAAAGCTGGTATTATCTTCTCTTTTTTATCTTCATAAAGACAGTCAGACAAATACCTTGTTGTTATCATTGAGAACAGGCTGTTTACAAGCATTGCCGCAAGCAATGTATAAGTAACAATACATACTATTAAATCATGATGGCTTTAGGAACGGTAATATATGGGGTTTTTCTTCATTTTTCCGGTATTAGTTTTACAATGCAGATGTTATGTATCTGTCTTTTAAATGAGCTTATAATAACAATG
>JAILNW010000077.1 GCA_024691145.1 Lachnospiraceae bacterium | reverse complement strand
CTGTAACACCTGTCCATTACTAATAGAATTATTGATAATGCCTGGGGATATGAGCCATGTACAATAAAAGATATAAAAAAGTTTAAGCCAGCCAATAATTCCATAAGCAATGGACAGGTGTTACAGAAACCGTATAATTATGAGGATGCAAAGCTTATTATAAAAGAGATGACGGATGAACTTTCGTTGGAACTGGTGGATAGAGGGATTATTACAAATCAGCTTGTTTTAGATATAGGATATGATATTGTAAGTGCAGATAGTGCTGTTTCAAGGGGGAATGATATAAAAAGCGACAGGTATGGACGAAATGTGCCAAAGCCTGCCCATGGCTCCATTAATCTTAAGGAGCATACATCATCAGGAAGAGTTATAATTAATGCAATGATGGAATTATACGATAGAATAGTTAATAAATCTTATTATATTCGAAGAATGAGTGTAACTGCTAATCATGTAATATTTGAAACAGAATATAAAAAACAGGAGCAATACAAGCAATTAGATTTATTCAGTTACATGGAGTTTGAAGAAAATGAGAAAAATAAAAAGGCAGAAGAAGAAAAAGATAAGGATATGCAAAAGGCTGTGCTTAAAGTAAAGAAAAAGTATGGCAAAAATTCGCTTGTAAAGGGAATGAGCCTTCTTGAAAATGCAACAGCTATGGATAGAAATAAGCAGATAGGAGGTCATAAAGCGTAAATGGATAAGGATTATTCGGATATTATTGATATGCCTCATCATGTGTCAGATAAGCATTTGCCTATGCCCATAATAGAAAGAGCAGGACAGTTTTTATCATTTGCAGCTCTTAGGGGGCATAAGGAAATGTTAGAAGAAACAGGCAGAATTGTCTCAGAGGAAAAAGATAATTAATGGTTACTGTTGCATATTTGTAAAGTATATTGCATAATAGAATAGAGGTCGGTTTATTACATTTTAAAAATATACATTGGAGGATATGATGAAGAGAACATGTAAAGATTGCGGAAAAGATTTTGAGATTAATAGTAGTGAGATTAAGTTTTATAAGAGCAAGAATCTGGCTCTCCCTAAAAGATGTGCTGATTGCAGAAAGAATAAAAAGAATAATAATTATGATAAAGACAAAAAAGAAGATAAGAAAGAAGAAAAAAGAGAAGAGAATGTTCAAAACAGCAGTGTAAATTCCGGAAACACAACTGTTTCAGGTAATAAAAAAGATTCTAAGGTAAAGAAAATTGTAGCAGCAGTTGCTGTTGTTGCAGCACTTGCAACAGGAGGAGAAATGCTTAATAATCAGAATACTAATAATACAAATACGCCTGCTGTTACTATGGAAAGCACAGAAACTAATACACAGCAGGAAGTTTCTGTGGAAAAGAAAGATTATGTATTTAAAAATGAGCGTCTTTTAAAGCAGCATTTTGAAAAGCATGGAGAAGATTTTGATTATGAAACAATGGAAGAGTATGAAAAACATGCAAGTGACGTTATTAACTCAGATAAGGCTTTGACAAAGACGGAAAAAGAAGATGGAGATTATGTTTTTTACATTGAAGAAACGAATGAATTTGTAATATTATCAACTGATGGATATATAAGAACGTATTTTAAACCATCAGGAGGCATAAATTATTTTAACAGACAATAGAGTAAAGGAAGGTAAATATTATGAAGATTATAGATATACTTAATCAGGAACAGATGTCACTTTCATTTGAGGTGTTTCCGCCAAAAAAAGAGGTTTCTTACGAAAGTGTAAGTAAAGCAACAGAGGAGATAGCTTTATTAAAACCAGCATTTATGAGTGTTACATATGGAGCAGGCGGGGGAACAAGTGAATATACTCTTTCTATTGCGAAAAATCTTAAGGATAATTTTAATATACCTATGCTTGCTCATCTTACTTGTGTTTCTTCTGATAAGGAGACTGTTAATGAGAGAATAACAGAGTTAAAGGAAAATGGAATATATAATATCATGGCTTTAAGAGGAGATCTTACTCCTGAACTTGAAAAGTCAGACAGAAGCAAATGGGCTTACAGCCATGCAGTAGATTTAATAAGAGAACTAAAAGAAAAGGGAGATTTTTGTATAGGAGCAGCATGCTATCCTGAGGTTCATCCTGAAAGCTCATGCCAGAAGGAAGATATAAAGTATCTTAAAGAAAAAGTGGATGCAGGTGTTGATTTTCTTACAACCCAGATGGTTTTTGATAACAATCTTTTCTTCAATTTTATGTATAAAATAAGAGAAGCAGGAATTACTGTACCAGTACTTCCCGGAATAATGCCTATTACTAATGGTAATCAGGTTGAAAGAGCAATTAAGTTATCAGGAGCATTTATGCCACAGAGATTTAAGGCTATGGTTGATAAATTTGGTGATAATCCTGAGGCAATGAAACAGGCAGGTATTGCTTATGCCACTGACCAGATTATTGATTTGTACGCAAATGGAATAACTAATGTTCATGTATATTCAATGAATAAACCTGATATTGCACAGGGAATATATAATAATTTATCTGATATTCTCTGGAAAAAATTCTAATTTAGGTGATAAATATGGAGAATGTTATATTTGTAAACAGATATGAAAATGATGATATATTATTCTCACTTAACAGAAAAGAAGTATTAAGATATGCAGGATATCTGGGTGCATTAGATAAGGCTGATGATAACCTTAATGATATAGTTGATGAAGTAATTAATGAATGTAAGAAGACTCTTACCTACAAGGTATGTTACAGAAGAATGGAATATGATTTAGCATCTGCAGATAAAGAAACAGAATTTTTGTATAAATCAAAAGACCTTGACAGGTGCCTTAATGGAAGCAAAGAGGTAATTATATTTGCTGCAACCATTGGAATAGGAATTGACAGACTGATTGCGAAGTATCAGAGACTGTCGCCTGTAAAGGCGTTATTTATGCAGGCATATGGTGCTGAGAGAGTTGAAAAGTTATGTGACGTATTCTGTAAAGAAATTAAAGAAAAAGTGGCAGGAGAAGGACTATATGTTACTCCAAGATTTTCACCTGGATATGGTGATATGCTGTTAGAAGCACAAAAAGATGTGTTTAGACTGCTTGACTGCAGCAGACAGATAGGAGTTTCACTTAATCAGAGCCTTCTTATGACACCTTCAAAATCAGTTACAGCTATATTTGGACTGAGGGATTATGAATGTATGGACATTGGCCATAAGTGCAGTAAATGCCGCAAGACAGACTGCCTGTATAGTAATATTAAATAAGAAGGGAACTTGTATATGAATGTATTAGAATATTTAAAAGATAATATAGTATATCTTGATGGAGGCATGGGAACACTTTTACAAAAAGAAGGGTTAAAGCCTGGAGAGTTTCCTGAAAGATGGAATGTAAGCCATCCGGAGATAATAGTTAATATCCAGAGAAATTATTTTGATGCAGGAACTAATATTATATGTACCAATACCTTTGGGGCGAATTCATTAAAGTTTGATGATGAAGAACTTGAAACACTTATAAAGGCAGCAATTGATAATGCAAGAACTGCAAAAGAAACAAGTAAGGGTACTCAGGAAAAGTTTATAGCACTTGATATAGGATCCATGGGAAAGTTGTTAAAACCATTTGGAGATTTTGACTTTGATGATGCTGTTGATGTATATGCAAAGACAGTAAAAATAGGCGCTAAGTATGGAGCAGACCTTATCTATATAGAAACAATGAATGACAGTTATGATACTAAGGCAGCACTTCTTGCTGCAAAGGAGAACTGTAATCTTCCTGTATTTGTATCAAATGCTTATGGAGAAGACGGAAAACTTATGACAGGTGCAACGCCTGTGGCAATGGTGGCAATGTTAGAGGGAATGGGAGCAGATGCCATTGGAGCAAACTGTTCTTTAGGACCAAAGCAGCTTGTGGGAGTTGTAGAAGAGTATCTTGAATATGCATCTGTACCTGTACTTTTAAAACCAAATGCAGGTCTTCCAAGAAGTGAAAATGGCATTACAGTATATGATGTTTACCCAGATGAATTTTCAGATGACATGCTTGAGTTTGTAAAAAAAGGTATCCGTATTGCAGGAGGCTGCTGTGGTACAACACCAGAGTATATAGCGGCTACTGTACAGAAAACAAAGGATGTAACACCTGTTCCTGTAACTAACAAAAACCGTACACTTGTAAGTTCATATACACATGCAGTTGAATTTAAAAAGTCTCCTATACTTATTGGAGAAAGAATAAATCCAACAGGAAAAAAGAGATTTAAAGAAGCTTTAAGAAATAATGATATAGATTATATATTGGGAGAAGGTCTTACACAGCAGGAAAAGGGAGCACATATACTTGATGTAAATGTTGGACTTCCTGAGATAGATGAAGTTGAGATGCTTAAGAAGGTTTCCTTTGAACTTCAGGCTATTATTGACCTTCCACTTCAGATAGATACAACAGATGTTATAGCCATGGAGGCTGCTTTAAGACGCTATAATGGAAAGGCTATGATTAACTCTGTTAATGGAAAGGCAGAGGTAATGAAGGAAATCTTCCCTCTTGTTAAAAAATATGGAGGACTTGTTGTATGTCTTACTCTTGATGAAGATGGTATTCCATCTGAGGCTGAAAAGAGAGTCAAGATAGCAAAGAAGATTATAAAAACAGCTAAAAAGTATGGTATAGATAAAAAAGATCTTATATTTGATACACTTGCAATGACTGTAAGTGCAGACCAGAATGCAGCCCTTGCAACACTTGAAGCATTGCATACAATTAAATATGAATTAGGCTGCCATACATCACTTGGTGTATCTAACATATCCTTTGGACTTCCTAACAGGGATATTATAACATCAGTGTTCTTTACACTTGCCATGGAAAATGGTTTGTCTGCTGCAATTATGAATCCTAATTCAGGGGAAATGATGAAGAGTTATTATTCCTTCAGGGCATTACATGCAATAGATGATAACTGTGCAGATTATATTGAGAACATTGGAAAATATCTTACAGCAGCTCCTGTGACTGCAGCTGCTGATAATAAAGATGCAGCAGTTAGCAATACAGAATATGAAAGTGAATTACAAAGAGCCATAGTAAAGGGACTTAAAGAAAAGGCAGGAGAACTTACTATTGAACTCTTAAACACAGAGAAGCCTCTTGATATAGTAACTTCACATATTATACCTGCCCTTGATATTGTTGGAAAGGGTTTTGAGAAAAAGACAATGTATCTGCCACAGCTTCTTATGAGCGCAGAAGCATCTCAATGTGCTTTTGAAAAAATAAAAGAAAGAATGGCTGACAGTACAGAACCAAGTGTTAACCATGGAAAATTTGTAATTGCAACAGTTCACGGTGATATTCACGATATTGGAAAAAACATTGTAAAGCTTATGCTTGAAAACTATGGATTTGAGGTTTATGACCTTGGAAAAGATGTTCCATGTGAGGAGGTTGTTAAAACCGTTGTAGAAAACCATGCACCACTTGTTGGACTCAGCGCCCTTATGACAACTACAGTTCCGGCAATGGAGGAAACTATAAAACTACTTAGGAAAGAAGCTCCATGGGCAAAGGTTATTGTTGGAGGTGCTGTGCTTACACAGGAATATGCAGACAGCATCGGGGCAGATTATTATGCAAAGGATGCCATGGCAACAGTACGTTACTCTATGGAGATGGCAAATGCTAATAGTTAACTATTGACAGAAGTATTAATATCGTTTATGATTATATACATAGTGTATTATTCATTTAATATGGAACAGGTGATGATAAAGAGGAGTAGATTAATTACTGCCATAAAGAGAGAGTGGATAAGGTGAGAGCCACTTTGGCAAGTGTAATTGAAGGTAGCTTTTGAACTGTATCTTTGAAACATTTGTAAGTAGAAGATACCGGATAGCCCCGTTACAGGCAAAGAGGCAGCAGATAACTGTGAATTAAGGTGGTACCACGGCTTTTCGTCCTTATAGGGGCGGCAAGCCGTGTTTTTTCATTTGTTAAGAAAAAAGAAGAAAGGAAAGGTCGTTTATTATGGCTAAAGAACTTGAGAAAAATTATAATCCTCAGGAGATAGAGGGTAGGTTGTATGACAAGTGGGTTTCAAAGAAGTATTTTCATGCAGAGGTAGATAGAAGTAAAAAACCATTTACTATCGTTATTCCACCTCCAAACATTACTGGTAAATTACATATGGGACATGCTTTTGATAATACTATGCAGGATATTCTTATAAGATATAAGAGAATGCAGGGATTTAATGCACTTTGGGTTCCTGGAACAGATCATGCAAGTATTTCTACAGAAGTTAAGGTTATAGATCAGCTTAAAAAAGAGGGAATAGATAAAGAAGAATTAGGACGTGAGGGTTTCTTAAAGAGAACCTGGGAATGGAAAGAAGAGTATGGCGGAACAATTATAAGCCAGCTTAAGAAGTTAGGTTCTTCATGTGACTGGGACAGAGAAAGATTTACTATGGACGAAGGCTGTTCTAAGGCTGTTGAAGAGGTATTTATTAATCTTCATAAAAAAGGACTTATATATAAAGGTTCAAGAATTATAAACTGGTGTCCTGTATGCCAGACTTCTATATCAGATGCAGAGGTTGAGCATGAGGAGCAGGCTGGACATTTCTGGCACATTAAGTATCCTATTGCTGGAGAGGAAGGAAGATTTGTAGAGATAGCTACTACAAGACCTGAGACTTTACTTGGTGATACTGCTGTTGCTGTACATCCAGATGATGAAAGATATAAAGATATAGTTGGAAAGATGGTTATTCTTCCACTTGTTAATAAAGAGATTCCTGTAATTGCAGATGCATATGTTGATAAGGAATTTGGTACAGGTGTTGTTAAGATTACTCCTGCACATGACCCTAACGACTTTGAGGTTGGTAAGAGACATAACCTTCCTGAAATCAACATTATGAATGATGATGCTACTATTAATGAACTTGGTGGCAAATATGCAGGCATGGACAGATATGAAGCAAGAGAAGCCATGGTAAAGGATCTTGATGACCTTGGTCTTTTAGTTAAAGTTGAAGATCATGTTCATAACGTAGGTACACATGACAGATGTGGTACTACTGTAGAGCCTATGATTAAAAAACAGTGGTTTGTTATGATGGACGAATTAATTAAGCCAGCTGTTGAGGCAGTTAAAACAGGAGAGATTAAGCTTATTCCTGAGAGAATGAATAAAACTTACTTTAACTGGACTGACAATATAAGAGACTGGTGTATTTCAAGACAGCTTTGGTGGGGACACAGAATACCAGCATATTATTGTGATGACTGTGGTGAAACTGTTGTTAAGAAAGGCGGAACACCTAAGAAGTGTCCTAAGTGTGGAGGTACTCATTTCACACAGGATGAGGATACACTTGATACATGGTTCAGTTCAGCATTATGGCCATTCTCAACACTTGGCTGGCCAGATAAAACAGAAGAACTTGATTACTTCTATCCAACAAGCGTTCTTGTAACAGGATACGATATTATATTCTTCTGGGTAATCAGAATGATATTCTCTGGATTTGAACATACAGGAAAGAAACCATTCGATACAGTATTGTTCCATGGTCTTATAAGAGATTCACAGGGACGTAAGATGAGTAAGTCACTTGGTAATGGTATTGATCCTCTTGATGTTATCGCTAAGTATGGTGCAGATGCATTAAGACTTACTATAATCACAGGTAATGCACCTGGTAATGATATGCGTTACTATGAAGAAAGAGTTGAAGCTTCAAGAAACTTTGCTAACAAAGTATGGAATGCTTCAAGATTTATAATGATGAACATTGAAAAGGCTGATGTTCCTAAAGAGATAGATATGTCTAAACTTACTCAGGCAGATAAGTGGATTATATCTAAGGCTAACAAGCTTGTTAAGGAAGTTACAGCTAATATGGATAAATATGAACTTGGTATTGCTGTTTCTAAGGTTTATGACTTTATCGTGGAAGAGTTCTGTGACTGGTACATAGAGATGGTTAAGCCAAGACTATATAATGACGATGATGAGACTAAGACAGCTGCTTTATGGACTCTTAAGAACGTTCTTATTACAGCACTTAAGTTACTTCACCCATATATGCCATTTGTTACAGAGGAAATCTTCTGTAACTTACAGGATGAAGAAGAGTCAATTATGGTTTCTGACTGGCCACAGTACAAGAAAGAATTTGACTTTGATAATGATGAAGAGGCAGTAGAAGCCATTAAGGAAGCTGTTAAGAATATAAGAAATATCCGTGCTGAGATGAATGTTCCTCACAGCAAGAAGGCTACTGTAATTGTTGTTTCTGAGTCTGAAAAGGTAAGAAAAATATTTGAAGACAGTAAGGTATTCTTTGCTACACTTGGTTATGCAAGCGAGATAAAGATTCAGTCTGACAAGAAGAATATTGATTCAGATGCAGTTTCATGTGTAATAAAAGATGCAACAATATTTATGCCTTTTAAAGAATTGGTCGATATAGAAAAAGAGATAGAAAGACTTAAGAAAGAAAAGACAAGACTTGAGGGAGAACTTAAGCGTGTTAATGGAATGCTTGGTAACGAGAAGTTCGTAAGCAAGGCTCCACAGGCAAAGATTGACGAAGAAAAAGCTAAGCTTGAGAAGTATTCTAACATGATGGCTCAGGTTGAGGAAAGATTAAGTCAGCTGACAAAATAATAAAAAGTAACTTTTAGATAGCAGACAGAAAGAAAGGATATGGAATATGTATACAGTTAAATTAACGGAATTAATTAAGAAGTTTCAGTTAAAAAATTACACACCAGAGGTTAATACTGATGAGATATTAATTTCACAGACGGATATTAACAGACCAGCGTTGCAGTTAACGGGATTTTATGATTATTTTGATGCTGATAGAATTCAGGTTATTGGTAATGTAGAATATTCATATCTTAGACAGCAGGGAAGAGACAGATATCTTGAAGTTATGAATCAGTTAATGGATTATAAGATACCATGTATCGTTTATTGCAGAAATCTTGAGATAGAGCCTGCCATTATGAAGCTTGCAGCTACAAAGGGCGTGCCTATCTTAAGAACTGACAAAACAACTTCTGACTTTTCATCAGAAGCCATCAGATGGCTGAATGTTGAACTTGCACCTAGAACATCAATTCATGGAGTTCTTGTAGATGTTTATGGCGAGGGTGTTCTTATTATGGGTGAAAGCGGAATAGGTAAAAGTGAAGCTGCTCTTGAACTGATAAAGAGAGGACACAGACTGGTTTCAGATGATGTTGTTATAATTAAAAAAGTTAGTGACGATACATTAGTGGGAACAGCACCAGATGTTACAAGACATTTTATTGAACTTAGAGGTATAGGTATCATAGATGTTAAGGCTCTTTTTGGTGTTGAAAGTGTTAAGAATACACAGAATATTAATTTTGCAATCCAGCTTGAAGAGTGGAACAGGGAAAGGGAATATGACAGACTTGGCCTGGAGGATGAATATACTGAGATTCTTGGTAATAAGATAGTATGTCATACTATTCCTATAAGACCTGGTCGTAACTTGGCGATTATAGTTGAGTCTGCAGCTGTTAACCACAGACAGAAGAGAATGGGTTATAATGCAGCAAAGGAAATATATAATCGTGTAACAAACAACATAGGAAAGAACAAAAACTAATACAACCTGAAAGGAGATTTCATATGGCTAATTATTGTTATGGAGTAGATATAGGTGGAACTACCGTAAAGATGGGATTATTTGATCAGGCTGATAATCTGCTTGAAAAATGGGAAATTACAACAGATACATCTAACAATGGTGCTAATATTTTAAAAGATATATTTAAAGCAATTGAAGATAAAAATAAAGAAAAGAACATCAATATAGAAGATATTACAGGAGTGGGAATAGGTGTTCCGGGTCCTGTGCTTGAAGATGGAACTGTTTTAAAGTGCGTTAACCTTGGATGGGACGTATTTAATGTGGCAGGAGAGTTTGAGGAGATTTCTGGCATTCATAATATAAAGATAGGAAATGATGCCAATGTTGCAGCCCTTGGCGAGATGTATCGTGGTGGTGGTAAAGGATATAACAATATCGTTATGATTACACTTGGCACAGGTGTTGGAGGCGGAATCATCCTTAATGGCAATATTCTTACAGGAAGCAATGGGGCAGCAGGTGAACTTGGACATATTAAAGTAAGAACTGATGAAGAGGATTCATGTGGCTGTGGAGGAAAGGGATGCCTTGAACAATATGCATCTGCCACAGGTATAGTTAAGGAAGCTAAGAGACTTCTTGCAAAGGACAGCAGAGATTCTAAGTTAAGAACTGTAGACAATCTTGATGCAAAGGCTATATTTGATTTGGCTAAAGAAGGAGATACCCTTGCTTATGAATTGGTTGAACAGCTAGGAAGATATCTTGGCATGTCTTGTGCTAATATTGCAGCAGTTGTTGATCCTGAAGCATTTGTTATTGGCGGAGGCGTATCTAAAGCAGGTAATATTCTTATAGATTTAATTAAAAAATATTATGAGCAGTATGCTATGCCGGCTCTTAAAGGAAAAGAGTTTAAGATTGCTGAACTTGGCAATGATGCAGGAATTTATGGCTGCGTAAGAATGGTATAGTTTATTGTTGCTAAAAATTCTATTATATTGTATTATAGAAATAGCGGAGATTGATACATGAATAATGAGATTATAGATTTATTAAAAAATGTTTTACAGGCTGAGGATATTCTGATTAATGAACCTATGTCTAAACATACTACATTTAAAATAGGCGGGGCTTGTGATGTATTTGTTACACCCAGAACTATAGAGCAGATAAAAAAAGTAATTAATATATGTGCTGAAAATAATGTAGATTATTATGTCATAGGAAGAGGCAGCAATCTGCTGGTTTCAGACAAAGGATATCGTGGAGTTATAATATGTATAGCTAATAACTTTGATGATATTGATATAGAGTTATCTGATGATTATGGCATTGTTACAGCTAAAGCAGGGGCACCACTTACAAAACTCTCAAGGGAGATTGCTAACAAATCACTTTCTGGCTTTGAATTTGCAAGTGGTATACCAGGAACTTTAGGCGGAGGCGTTGCCATGAATGCCGGAGCCTATGGCGGAGAGATTAAAGACTGTATAGTGAGTGCAACGGTACTTGTGGATAATAAAGATGTTATTACTTTATCAAAAGATGAACTTGAACTTGGCTACAGAACAAGTATAATCCAAAAGAAGGGATATATTGTTCTTGAGGCTGTTTTTAAGTTTACAAAGGGAGATAAAGAACAGATAAGAGCTATTATTGAAGACTTAAGCAGCAGAAGAAAAGAAAAGCAGCCGCTTGAGTATCCAAGTGCTGGAAGTACCTTTAAGAGACCGGAAGGCTACTTTGCAGGCAAACTTATTATGGATGCCGGACTTAGAGGTTACAGAGTAGGAGACGCTATGGTTTCTGAAAAACATTGTGGGTTTGTAGTTAACGTTGGAACAGCAACGGCAAATGATGTTAAAAAACTTATAGAAGATGTTAAGAACAAGGTTAATGAGAAGTTTAATGTTGTTCTTGAACCTGAGGTACGAATTATAGGTGAATTCTAGGATGTGAATGTGAGGTTATAATTATGAAAGTTGTAATAGTAACAGGAATGTCGGGGGCTGGACGAAGCTCGGTATTAAAGATGTTAGAAGATTCAGGATTTTTCTGCGTTGATAATATACCGGTGGCACTTGTTTTGAAGTTTTTACAATTATCAGGAGATAAGAATTCTGATTTTTCAAGAATTGCACTGGGCATAGACATTAGAAGTGGTATTGCTCTTAATGATTTAGATGATGTTCTTGATGGTATAAAGCTTCAGGGGTACGAAGTCCAGATTATTTATCTTGATGCCAGCACGCCTGTGCTTGTTAAGAGATATAAGGAAACAAGAAGAAATCACCCTCTTGCAAAAGAGGGCAGGGTAGATGAAGTAATTGAAACAGAACGAAAGAGACTTGAGTTTTTAAAGGACAGAGCAGATTATATTATTGATACAAGTACTCTCCTTGTAAGAGAACTAAAGGAAGAAATTGATAAGATATTTGTAAGCAATAAGGAGTTTAATAACTTATTTGTTACAATTGTATCCTTTGGTTTTAAGTATGGAATACCTGCTGATGCAGATCTGGTATTTGATGTAAGATTTTTACCTAATCCATATTATATACCAGAACTTAAGCCAAAGAGTGGTAACGATAAAGAAGTATTTGATTATGTTATGAATAATGACATGGCAAAGGAATTCATGGTTAAGTTAGAAGACATGTGCAAGTTCCTTATTCCTAAGTATGTAAAAGAGGGCAAGTACCAGCTTGTTATTGGTATAGGCTGTACAGGGGGAAAGCACCGTTCTGTATCTATTGCTAATTCTTTATATGAAAAGTTACAACAGACAGATTATGGAGTTAAGGTAGATCATAGAGACGTTAGTAAGGGATAGAGTTTGATATGTCATTTTCAAGTGAGATTAAGGAAGAATTATCCAGACAGATTAGTAATGCCAGACATTGCCGCATAGCTGAGCTTGCTGCAATTATCAGCATGTGTGGACGAATTAAGATTTCTTCTGATAATAAATATAAAGTTTATATTCATACGGAAAATATCACTGTTGCAAGAAAGTATTATTCGTTGTTAAAGAAGTTATATGATTTGGATGTTCATGTAAGCGTAAGACGAAAACCAAACAGAACTACTGTTTTATACAGTGTAGTTGTTTCGGACAGTGTTATTTCCTATAAGATTTTGCAGGCAGTTAAGCTGATTAACAGAGATGGTGATATAAGCGAGAATCTTTCTGTAGTTAAGAATTCTATTGTTCAGAATTCCTGCTGTAAAAGAGCTTTTTTAAGGGGTGCTTTTCTTACTTCAGGTTCCATGAGTGATCCTGATAAGACTTATCATTTTGAGATTGCCACTGCAACTATGGAAAAGGCCACACAGATTAAGGACATAATTAAGGCTTTTTACATAGATGCCAAGATAGTGCCTAGAAAAAAGCAGTTTATAGTTTACATTAAAGAGGGCTCACAGATAGTCGATATACTTAATGTTATGGAGGCTCATGTATCTCTTATGAATTTTGAGAATCTTAGAATTATTAAGGAGATGCGTAATGTGGTTAACAGACAGGTTAACTGTGAAACTGCTAATATAGCAAAAACTGTGAATGCTGCCACGAGGCAGATAGAGGATATTATGTATATTAAGAATACTGTAGGATTTGGGGAGTTAAGTGATGGACTTCGCAATATCGCTGAGTTAAGGATTGAACATCCGGAGATGTCTTTAAAGGATTTAGGGATGAAACTAAATGAGCCTTTAGGGAAGTCGGGTGTTAATCATAGATTGAGGAAATTGAGTATTATCGCAGAAAGTTTAAGAACAGAACGTTCAAAGGAGGAAATTTAAATGTTAACAAAGAAAGTAGTGATTAATATTGCTAATGGACTGGAAGCAAGACCAGTAGCACAGTTAGTTCAGGTTGCCAGCCAGTTTGACAGCAGTATTTATCTTGAGTGTGAAGACAAGAAAGTTAATGCTAAATCTATAATGGGAATGATGAGTTTAGGACTTGCATCTGGCGAAGAGCTTTCAGTAACAGCTGACGGAGCTGATGAGGAAGCTGCAGTAAAGGCTATGTGCGATTACCTTTCAAATAGTGAAGCAAAGTAATAAATAGAATAAAGATAACTATTGACCTCTCATGAAGAAATTTATGGGAGGTTTTTATTTGCTATTTGACATTTCTTGTTTTAGAGAGGCTTGGTGGGAAATACTATAATTTAGAACTTTTTTGTATATTGACGTACTTCTTATTAGATGATAAAATAATGTTGTTGACGCATGCTAACTGTGAGGCAGTAGCGTTAAATATTTTTTAGGGGGATATAAAAATATGGGTAAATCTGATAAGAAAACGGTTATAATTATAGTTTCAGTTATAGCCTCTGTGGTGTTTTTCTTTGTGGTGGCAGTAGTATGTGCATTTTTATTTAGTGCTAAAATTTCCAAAAAGACAAATGGTGATGTAACTAAGGAAAAACAACAGAAGAATGAAAAGTCTGATACATTAAAAAGTGATGTAACTAAGGAGCCTGAAAATGTTTGTGAATATGTTGTAAATTATAAGACAGAGTGGCCTGCAGCTAATATTCATTACAGATTCGGAGACGAAGAATGGACTGAGGTTCCTGGAATTCCAATGGAAAAAGCAAGTGAAGAAGGCTACTTTACAATTACTTTAACTTCAGATAAGGAGCAGCAGTTGGAAGTATGTTTTAATGATGGTCATGATAACTGGGACAGCCAGAATGCTGAAAATTATATACTTCCTACTTCAGGTTCTTATGTTGTAACAACAGGCGCTGCAGTTCAGGGAACAATTGAAGAAGCTAAGGAAAAATTTAAAGTTGATGAAAATGGAATTGTTATTTATTATTTTTCAAGATGGCAAAATCCTCATGTAAAATATTGCAAGGAAGATTTTGATGTTAGTGATGATATTGGAACACCAATGGAAAAAACAGATATTCCTTGTGTATTTACATGTACTATACCTGCATCTGAAGTTGATACAGTATATGTAAGATTTAATGATGGTAAAAAAGATGATCTTTTTAGCTCTTGGGACAAGAATAAATTTGAAGGATATCCATTAAAAAAGGGTTCATATACTGTGTATGAGGGAATTATAAAACCTGGAAACCTTGAAGATGCAAGGGCGAGATTTGATCTAAGTATTCATAATGAGGCAACTGTGTATTTCCATGCACCTTCTGATTGGAAAAGATGTTACATGTCATATAATGTTGGTTTAGCATTGGATTATCAACTAAGGAAAACAGCAACCTTTGTACAGGTAGATGCTGAGCAGAATATCTATAAAGGAACTGTAGACTTGGGTATGAGTGAAACCTTTATTGCAGAATTTAGTGATACAACAGTTCTTAGTATGAATTTTGAGGATTATAAACCTTATAATTTAACTTGTGGTGTTACAAGAATAAAAGATGGAGTTGTAACAAAAGAGTAAAAAAAGTGTTGACAAGTAAAAATATTGGTGCTAGAATGTAATCAAGTTGATATTGTTTAAAAGCTATGACGAAGAAGGCTGAGATTATGATTTTTCAGAGAGCTGATGTGTGGTGTGAATCAGTATATTGTTTTCTTGTGTGCTATCCCTTCCGAGCTGGAATCCCGAAAGTACTTATGTATTAGTAGATGGTTCTCGTAACTGCTGCGTAAAGGCAGATGGCTTGATGGAGTCAGTGAAGTGGCATTTTTATATGCAAATTGAGTGGTACCGCGGGTGATTATTCTCGTCTCAATGGATATTAAAGTATCCATTGAGACTTTTTTATTTGATAAAAATTCTTATCAAATAAAAATGCTCCGCAAGGTAACCAAAGATTGAACAGTAATGTATGCTTTTTCATTGAAAATAATCATCAAGAGGTTTATTGTTATATACCGAATGGAGGATAATTATGAGTGAAAATCAGATGCAAATGGAACAGAAAATCAAGGAAGTAGCTAATCGTATTGCTGCTGTTAGAGAAGATGTTGGCTTAAGTATGGAAGAGATGGCTTCTAAAACAGGCGTTACTGTTGAAGAGTATAGAAAACTTGAAGCTGGAGAGTGTGACTTTAACTTTACTTTTATTTATAAGTTTGCACAGGTAGTTGGAGTAGAGATATCTGATATTATGGAGGGTTCAAGCCCTATCCTTACAAAGTACATGGTAACAAGAAAGGGCGAAGGAATGCCTTTTGCAAGAAGAGAAGGTTATTCATATAATCATCTTGCACCTATGTTTAAGGATAAATTAGCTGAGCCATTTTATGTAGAGATACCATATTCCAATGATGCACTTTATAAACCAAGACATCTTGTTTCTCATAAGGGACAGGAGTTTGATATAGTTTTAAAGGGCTGTATAAAGATTCAGATAGGTGACAAGTACGAGATTCTTCATAAGGGAGATACTATTTATTATAACAGTTCTATACCACATGATATCGTGGCTATGGGTGGAGAGACTGCTAAGATTTATGCAGTTGTTATGAACCCAGAGGAAGATGGAATTGGTGAATATGAAGAGATAACTCAGGAGAAGGTTGTTACAAACTTTGATAAAGCTAATATACCTAATCCTGTGGCTGACAAGTGGGTTAAGACAACTCAGGACGAGAAAGGACATCTTACAGGTATAGAGTTCTTTAATGAGAATAAGTTTAACTTTGCTTTTGATGTAATTGATGCATTGGCAGAAAAGTCGCCTAATAAGACAGCTATGGTTCACATAAGCAGAGACAAACAGGAAAGAAGATTTACATTTTCAGATATAGCCAAGAATGTTAACAAGACTGCTAATTATTTTGAGTCCCTTGGAATTAAAAAAGGAGACAAGGTAATGCTTGTACTTAGAAGAAATTATCAGTTCTGGTTCTCAATTCTTGCATTACATAAGATTGGTGCAGTTGCAATACCTGCAACAGATTTATTAAAGGAACATGATTATACATACAGATTTGACGCAGCTGGAGTTAAGGCTATTGTATGTACATCATATGGCCAGGCTGCAGACATAGTTGATGAAGCTCAGAAGAAGTGCAGTGTTCTTCAACTTAAGATACTTGCTGGAGGACAGAGAGAAGGATGGCATGACTTTGATACTGAGTATAAAGATTTTCCAGATGTCTTTGAAAGAAGAAAAGATACAGCATGTGGAAAAGATCCTATGATTATGTTCTTTACTTCAGGAACAACAGGTAATCCTAAGATTGCCATGCATAATTACAAATATGCATTAGGACATTTTATAACAGCCAAGTTCTGGCACAATGTTGATCCTAACGGAATGCATCTTACTATATCAGATACTGGATGGGGTAAGGCATTATGGGGTAAACTTTATGGACAGTGGTTTAGCGAGACTGCTGTATTTGTATATGATTTTGACAGATTTGATGCTAATGATATACTTCCTATGTTTGCAAAGTATAATATTACAACATTCTGTGCACCACCAACAATGTACAGATTCTTTATAAAAGAAGATTTGTCAAAGTTTGACCTTAGTTCAATTAAGTATGCAACAGTAGCTGGTGAAGCACTTAATCCAGAGGTATTCCATCAGTTCCTTAAGGCTACTGGAATCAGTATAATCGAAGGTTTTGGACAGACAGAGACAACTCTTACAATTGCAAACCTTGTAGGTACAGTTGTAAAGCCAGGTTCTATGGGTAAACCTTCACCACTTTATAACATAGATATTGTTAATCCTGACGGAACAAGCTGCAAAGCAGGTGAAGTTGGAGAGATTATTATAAAGACTAAGAAGAATACTCCTTGTGGATTATTTATGGGATACTATAATGACGAGGAGAAGACTAATGAAGCATGGCATGATGGTGCATATCATACAGGTGATACTGCATGGCGTGACCAGGATGGTTTCTTCTGGTTCGTTGGACGTGTTGATGACATAATCAAGTCTTCAGGATACAGAATTGGACCTTTCGAAATCGAAAGTGTTATTATGGAACTTCCATATGTACTTGAGTGCGCCGTAACAGCAGCTCCTGATGAAGTAAGAGGACAGGTAGTTAAGGCAACTATAGTTCTTACAAAGGGAACAGAGAAGTCTGAAGAGCTTAAGAAGGAAATTCAGAATTATGTTAAGAAGCAGACTGCTCCTTATAAGTATCCAAGAATCGTAGAATTCTTAGATGAGATGCCTAAGACTATAAGTGGAAAGATAAGAAGAGTTGACTTAAAATAATAATAGAGAAATGAGCTGTACACTTTGTGTACGGCTTTTCTTAATATATAATTTTAATTGAAAAATATGGAAAAATATGGTAAAATATATTGTAGAGTATTGTGTAAAATTAGTAATAAGGAGTGGTAGTGTTATGTCAGACAGAGAACAGCAGATCCTTAAAAAGAATAAATTTTTATGTACATTGCTTGGTGTTTGTATAATACTCAGAGGAGTAGTCAATTCATTTTTTGTTGATGTTAAAATATGTGCAGTTATGGCAGTAGCTGGCTTTGTAATGTCAGCGATTTTGCTTGGTTTATGCAGGATTATAAAACCAAAGAAAATGATGTATACTATAACATTTTTTATGGCATTTTTATGTGTGGCGCTTATGATTTTCTGGCCTGCAAGAGTTAACTATATGATGTTTTTTGTAGCCATGATGTATGCGGCCGTATATGATTCTATTGCACCTGTAACACTTGAAAGTATTATTGGTGTAATCTTTATGATAATATTTTACTTTAAATATAAAGGTGCTATGGGAGGACCGTGGCTTCCAGACTCAACATCAATTATGATTGTTTATGTTGTAACTGTTTATGGAGCATTTTATTATAAAGCACTTTTAGCAAACAGGCAGATTAAAGAACTTAATAGAATTAATGCAGAAAAGGAAGCTTCTGAGGAAAAAACAACAGCTTTATATGATAAGATAAAAGAAACTATAGGTACACTTGTTCATGCAAATAAATCTATAGAGGAAAGTATTGAGAATGCAGATACTATTTCAGAGGACATTAATAATTCATCAAAGGAAGTTTCAACAAAGGTTATGTCAGCTTCAAAGTCTGTTGAATCCATACATGTTATGATTGACGATGGAGCAAAACAGATAGAGGAAGTAAGAAGTGCAAGCCAGACCATGACGGAGTGTTCAGTAGCAACTAAAGAGGTTATTACTACAAGTTCTGATATGGCCATGAATCTTTATAATGAAACAAATGACCTTAATGTTAAGATGAATGATATAACTGAAAACCTTAAAGCACTCTGTGACGAGAATGAAAAGGTATTTGATATCCTTTCAACACTTACCGAGATAACAGCACAGACGAATCTTCTTTCACTTAATGCTTCAATAGAAGCTGCAAGGGCAGGAGAACATGGAAGAGGATTTGCAGTTGTAGCAGAACAGATAAGAACACTGGCTGACAGTTCAAAGAACTTTACAGCACAGATTAATGAAATACTTACAGGAGTTAATGAACAGACTGAACATTTAACAAAGAGAATATTAAAGCAGCAGCAGTCATTGATTAATTGTGGTGAAACAGCCAAAATGCTTAATGATTCCTTTGAAAATGTTAATAGTAATACAGTAAGCATTCTTAAGTATTCGCAGAATGTTGATAAGAAAGCACTTGAATTAACAGATATGTTTAATGAAACCCTTGAAAACGTATCGGATGTAAGTCTGAATATATCCGTAACAGCTGATGCAGTTGAAAAAATTGCAGCCAACATGAGTCAGCTGTATGACAGTATCTCATCAATTAGTGATGAATATCAGGAATTATCAAAGATAACGGATGAATTAGAAAATTGCTAAAAAATTTTTTAAAATTTCCTGTTGACAAACGTAAAAACAGGGTGTATTATTAATT
>JAILNW010000048.1 GCA_024691145.1 Lachnospiraceae bacterium | reverse complement strand
TTCTACTATATTCTCGCTTGTAAATGGTCTGTTCTGTCCAGTAAATATTTCTCTTTTTATATCATGAATCTCTATTCCTGAAAATCCAAGATCCTTAGCCATGGAATAAAAATCTTTCCACTCAAAATCTTCCCAGCCGTTTGTATTAAATGAAAGTTTCATAATCAACCATCCTTCTTATCAATTATCTATCTACTACTGTTGCTCATTATCATAAACAATCTTGTTAACTGCACTAATATAAGCTCTTATACTTGCACCGATAATATCTGTTGATATACCGCTTCCTGAATAAAGTTTTCCTTCATATCTTAACTTAACAACTGCAGAACCAACTGCCTCGCTTCCTTTAGTAACAGACTGAATCATAAAATCATCAAGTTCATAATGATATCCTATAATCTGCTCTATTGCAAGAAATGCTGCTTCGATAGGTCCGTCGCCATTACTAAGTCCAACAAGTTTTTTATCTTTCTTCTTAAGAGTAACATTTGCAATAGGTGAAATAATATTACCTGAAGTTATAACAAACTCACTTAATGTATAAGTCTGAGGAACCTGCAGTGCTGTAGCTGCTATAATTGCTTCAAGGTCCTTAGTATTAATAATCTTCTTTGCAGCAACTCTTTCATACTCCTCATAAACTTTAGATAAATCCTCTGCTGACAAGTCATAACCTAACTTCTTAACAATCTCAGAAATCTTAGAAATATCAGCGTTACTGTCAAGTTCTGCATCCATATTTGCCGGAGTTTCATCAACTGCAAATACTTCGCTTTCTTCACCAGTATGTTTTTTAAGCCATGAAAGCTGCTTAATAGTTCTTAAAAGCTCTGTATACTTAACATCGCTCTTTATATCAAGGCTGTCGCCTCTTTGTCTTATTGTAGTAACAACAGATTCCATCGAAGGAAGATTAACTCCTGTAATTGTTGTTTTAACCTGATTAATAAGATGTGATGCTGCAAATATCTCTGCATTTGCCATATGGAGGCTGTCTCTGCATTCTACTGAAATATTAACATTCTTAAGTTCAGGAACAAGTTTAATAATGTTCTCAAGGAATTCAACAAACTCCTGTGGAAGCATAGTTCCTGCTGAATCACAGAATGTAATAGTAGTTGCACCATTCTCTATTGCTGTCTTAATAACTGATGCAAGAAATGCATCTTCACTTCTTGTTGCATCAACAGCTGTAAATTCTACATCTTTACATAATGATTTGCTATATGAAACAAGTTCTTTAACAAGTTCAAGAACCTGCTTTGACTTCTTTCCGCACACATATTCCATCTGAATAGGAGAAGTTGGCACAATAACATGTAGTCGTGGATGTGCTGCATTCTTTACTGCCTGATATACTTTATCAATACTTTCCTTTTCAAGACCTGTTCCACATGATAGTATACTTTTCTTAACGCTTGATGCAATTGTCTTAATTAATAACAAATCAGTCTTCTCATCTACAATTGCAGGCAGTTCAATAATATCCACCTTCAATTTATCCATTTGTTTTGCAATTTCAAGTTTTTCCTTAAAATTCATTGTGAAAGTATTCTTTTCAACACATTCCCTTATAGTCATATCAACTATATTAAGTTTCTTCATTCCTACATCTCCTCCATATAATTAAAGAATAAAAAAGCCCCAAGTATAACTCTATACTTGGGACGATATAAACCGCGGTACCACCCATGTTACTGTAAAACAGTCTCTCATGATATTCTCTATCCTCACAGATCATATATAAATAATATACTCACTATCTCGATATCAGCCTTGGTAACGGGGCATCCGTAACTTCTTACTTCAGTATATACTTATATACCATTCAGAAATTCTGCTCGGGAGCGAGACTGCAAATTATCATTCCGTACCGGTTCACACCATCCACCGGCTCTCTGAAACTTCCAGATAAAGCATAACTCCGTCTTAGCATTTATCGTTATTAAAAATGTTACTATTCACGTTTCAGAATACTATGTCTACAGCGTACATGCTTGCATGTTAAGCTGCATGACATAGTATTCTGAAACTGCGAAGCAGTAACTTAAAAAACACTATAATAAAATAATAATATTTAATAACTCATTTGTCAAGTAAATTTTAAAACTTTTTTAAAACATCGAAGCGAGGCATAATGCCTCGCTCCATTGGGTTTAATAATAATATATTGATTGATTGGTTATGGACTAATTATTCGCAACAATTGTTTACTTCAACATCGTATACGTTGATTCCACTTCCTGTTGAGTAGATGTATACATATCCATCATTTCCTGTATACTTGTAAGTTCCGATGTTAGTTGTTGAAGCACTCATAGTAGTTAACTTGTTGCCGTTAGCATCTGCTATTGCAAGTGTTCTTGTTGCTGAAGTATTGTTACTTCTGAATACAACTGCTATAGTCTGACCATTCTTAACAGGTACTTTGATTGAACGATAACTAGTATTACCAGTTCCGCCAAGCATTAAGCTCTTTGTGTATGAAACACCATTAATGTTTGTCTTATCGTTTGCAACCTTAACAGTCTTTGATGAGTTAGCATTGATTGTAACATCACCAATTGTCTTAGAAGAAGTAAGTGTTCCAAGATTAGCATACTCAGAATTTGAGAAGTTTACTGAGTAAGTCTTAGCTGCCTCTGGGCACTGGCTGTGATCTTCATTGCTAGTTGTATTGTTATCTGTATTTGTATTAGTATTATTGTCGTTGTTAGTGTTTGTATTAGTATCTTCTGAACCAATGTTCTCTAATACGAAACTGCAGTTTGAAGGAACTAAACCTGTAAAGTCGTTCTTATGAATCTCTCCGCCTGGGTTAGTTACTGTATCAGCTATAACGTTACCGTTATGAGTTGAGTTAATGCAAACCTTTGCAAATGGAGCAAGGATACATCCCTGAGTTGTCTCAGCGAACTGTACTGTCTTGTCATATGAACCAAAGTTCCATAAAACTTTTCCTGCAAGACCCTTGTAAGCTGGTCTTGAGCCATTAATAGTTACCTTGTTATCAAGGTTCTGTCCATTGTAATCTACCATGTTGATTACTAATGTTGCATCACTGTCCATTACAATGTTGAAATCATACATAGCATTGTACTGAGCCATAGTAAGATTTACTACGTTAATTGTATCTTTACAAACGATACTTCCGTTACGGTTGTAGTTTGTTCCGTTCTTAACTTCTACTGTGTTAGTTACTCTGCTGAAAAGATCTTTAGAACCTTTCTTAAGGTATGTAAAGCTCTCATCAAAATTTATCTGATAAGAAGAATCCCTCTCATTAACTACAAAATCAAGTCTGTTAAGAGGTGCCTTGAATATCTTGTTGCCATTATAAGTTATCCAATAGCAGTTATCTCTTGTATCTTTGATATATCCATACTGGTTACCAATTACTAATGCATCTGTTCCATTGCTTGACTTAAGGAACTCCGCGCACCATGGCTGTGTTACAAATTCCTGAATATATGAAGTTTTAAATCCTTCAATGCTACTAGTAAGACCAATGTGAACTCCATTAAGGTTAGCTTTCTTTGCTGCTACGTTACCTTCCATATCACATCTTACTTCGCAATTATTAGCAAATACTGCGTATTTTCCTGATTCGTTAAGATCTGTTAACTGAATGCCACAAGCCTTAGCCTTGTTCTGTAAACCAAGTGCTACAACCATGCCTGTTGCTGCTAAACACGAAATTCCCACTTTTGCATACTTCATTACTTTTTTCTTTGTGTTCTTGTTCATTTTAAATTTAACCTCCATAATCAAATATACTGCCCCCGCTTAAACCCTCTATCGCTTAAGCACATTTTTATTATAGTATTATATTATGAATCTGTCAATGCTTTTTTGAACATTTTTTGAATTTTTTTTAACTTATCATGTAATTTTTTTACTAATACTATTTTTTCTTTAATTTTTATGTTAATTTAGA
>JAILNW010000034.1 GCA_024691145.1 Lachnospiraceae bacterium | reverse complement strand
TACTGAAGAAGGAGTAGGGTGTATTATGAAATGTTTTAATACTACTGCTGTTTGTATACCATCAAAACATTACATGGTAGATTTATCAGATAAGATTAATGAGATAAATATAAGCTTTGAAGGAATGTTATAGAAAAACTGCTGCATAAACCTCACAAGGGTAATATGCAGCAGTTTTGTTTACTTTTTATCTTTCTCTAATTTCTTAACAACTTTTATACACATAACAACAGACATTGCAGTTGCTATAATCCAGCCTACAGGCCATGCATACCATATACCTATATAACCAAAGTGTGAAGAGAATACTTTTGCAAGTACAACTCTTAGCAAAAGGTCTGTAAATGTGGCAATCATAAAAGCATTCATATGATTAGAACCACGAAGTATCGCATCAGAAGTAAGCTTAAGTGCAACACAAAAATAAAAAGGTGCCACAACATGAAGAAAATCAATACCTGAGTTTAAAGCAAGCTCTGACGGATTATTTATAAAAAAGTTAATTAACTGCTTTGAAAATACCAGATATAAAATCATAATAGGAAGGCATAAAGTAATAACCATCTTTATACCTGCCTTAAATCCCTGATAAATTCTATCATAGGTCTTGGCACCAACATTCTGGGCCGTATAATTAGATATACCGTTGCCAATTGTTGAAAATGAAGTTACAACCAGGTTATTAAGCTTTATTGCAGAAGCATAACCAGCAATAACACCAGGTCCAAAACCATTAATAAAGCCCTGAATAAATATATTGCCAACAGAAACAAAACTTTGCTGTAATGTACTTGGAACAGCAATTGCAATAATATCCTTTAAGATTGGAAAAGAAAAAAGTTTTGCTTTCTTCTCAGTCTTAATGGAATCAAGTCTTTTAATTACAACAACAATTGAACAGATACAGCTTACACCCTGACAGATGAAAGTAGCCCATGCAACACCTGCAACATTTAAGTGAAACTTATGCACAAAAAGTATATCTGCAAGTATATTGGCAGTTGATGAAATCGCAAGAAACTTAAAAGGTGTCTTTGAATCACCAAGTGCTGAAAAAATACCTGTTGCTATATTATAGAAAAATAAAAATGGCAGTCCCAGGATATATATATCAAGGTATAATCTTGAATCATAAAAAATCTCCTTAGGAGTATGTATAAGGTTAAGCAATCTGTCACTTAGCAAAAATCCAAAGGTCATAAGTAAAAAACAAAGAATACCGCTTGATATAAATGTTGTAAACACTGCAGTTTTCATATTCCTGTATTCTTTAGCTCCAAACAGTCTTGAAACAACAATTGAACAACCCATATTGCAGCCAAATGCAAAGGCAATAAATATAAGTGTAATTTCGTAACTGTTTCCTACTGCTGCAAGAGCCGTCTCACCACAAAACTTTCCTGCAACAAGACTGTCAGCAATATTATATAATTGCTGAAATAAAACACTGCCAAATAAAGGCAGACAAAATTTCCATAAAACCCTTTCAGGTTTTCCTTTTGTTAAATCTGTATTCATACCACACCTCAAATAATAATGATGAATAAACATATCCTGTATAATTATACTACAAAGGGTAAAACAAGAATGGATAAAATTAAGTACAAAAAATATTTGTATTAACTGTTTTGCTTGCAATAAAAGCTGTTTTCTTGTAAAATATTACTTGTAGGAAAAAATTTACAATTATAAATGGAGGAATAATCAATGAAGTTTTGTATATGTAAAAAATGTGGCAATATGGTTGAGTTTTTCAAAAAATCAGGATGTAATGTATTCTGCTGCGGAGAAGAAATGCATGAATTAAAGGCAGGTACAACAGATGCAGCAACAGAGAAACATGTGCCAGTTGTAAATGTTGAAGGAGACAAGGTAACAGTAGAAGTTGGTTCAGTAGAGCATCCTATGATGGAAAATCATTTTATACAGTGGATTGTTGTTGAGACTAACAGAGGAAGCCAGAGAGTAAATCTTGAATATACAGATAAACCAAAGGCTGAATTCAAACTTGCAGAAGGCGAGAACTTTGTAGCAGCATATGAATACTGCAATTTACATGGATTGTGGAAAGCTGAATAATCAGCACATAAGAAAGGCTCCTGTATGATAATGTCATATGGGAGCCTGCTTTAATCTTGATGATAAAATTAGTGTGCCATCTCTACATACTGTTTCATAGACTGCATCTTAACATCTAACTGTTTTGTTTCTTCTAAAAGAGCATTAATCTCTTTTCTTAAAGATGTAAGATTCTCAAGTAATTCAGATGCGCTCATGCTTATCAATTCCTTTTGACTCTTTGTAATCATGTATAATAACCTCCTTATTTATTCTGTCAAACGTTATTATAACAGATATAGT
>JAILNW010000018.1 GCA_024691145.1 Lachnospiraceae bacterium | reverse complement strand
TATAACTCATCACAGACACACTGTAATGAAGGAATGTTTTAAAATGTCCAATAAAATCATAACCCATAAGGTCACTTCCAATCCATTGTTAGATATTACATCTTAAGCCCCAACTTAATTGTATCATATACACATTAACACTTTCAACAAAATATTAAAAATATATTACTGCTGCTTTTTCTCTTCATAATTATTGGCAGAATTAGCAGCATTAGTTATATTTTCAGAATTGTTTGTGTTGCATTCATTAGCATTATTATTTAAATTCTCATTATTTGTTTTATTCTCAGAATATCTTCTGTTTGTATCATGCTGTTTATGTCTTAAATTCTCTTTATTTTCTTCATGAGCCATGTTTTTATCATTTTCTTCATTGTCGGAATTAGGGTCGTTACTATTGCCCGCATCATTAACAGTATTAATATCATTGACATCATTAGCAGTCCCAGAATCATTCGGCTCATTTGGTACAGTATCCTCGCCATCTCCATATGTATATGAATTAACTGTTTTCTTAGACTCTTTTTTGTCCGTCTCTTTGTAAGACTGCTGCACATTATCTACAGTGTCTTTATATACTGGAACTTCCTCGTTTTCATTACAAGAACATAAAACTATACAAGAAAACAATATAACAAATAATTTTTTCATTAATATACCATCTCTCCAATGTAGTAAAAGCCTTTACACTCATTAAGTTTAACATTAACAAGCGAACCAATAAGTTCTTTATTACCTTTAAAATGAACAAGTAAATTGTTAGAAAGTCTTCCTGTAACTAAACTTTCATCATGATCATTCTGCTCTTCAACAAGAACTTCCATAGTCTTTCCTTCAAGTTTCTTGGCATTTATTGCGGAACTATTCTGAACTACCTTTAATACCTTGTCAAATCTCTCTTTAACAACAGATTCAGGTACAGTATCCACAATTTTTGCAGCAGGAGTACCAGTTCTTCTTGAATATACAAAAGTAAATGCTGAATCAAATTCAACCTGCTTTATAACATCAATTGTTTCCTCAATATCCTGATCAGTTTCATTAGGAAAACCAACTATAATATCCGTAGTAAGTGAAATATCAGGCAGGTTTTCTTTAATCTTCTTTACAAGATCAAGATATTGTTCCTTTGTATAATGTCTGTTCATCTTCTTAAGAATGTCACTGCTTCCTGACTGAAGTGGCAAATGAAGATGATTACATATTTTTTTAGAATTCTTCATAACCCTTATAAGATCATCTGATAAATCCTTAGGATGTGAAGTCATAAATCTTATTCTCTTTAAACCTTCAATCTTTTCAACCTCTTCTAAAAGTTCTGCAAATGACATAGGCTCATCCAAAGTTTTGCCATAGGAATTAACGTTCTGTCCAAGGAGCATAACTTCAACAACACCATCTTTAACAAGTGACTCTATCTCACAAATTATGTCCTTAGGATTACGGCTTCTTTCCCTTCCTCTTACATATGGTACTATACAGTATGTACAGAAGTTATTGCAGCCATACATTATGTTAACACCAGCTTTAAAAGAATACTTTCTTACACTTGGAAGGTTTTCTACAATCATATCTGTATCCTTCCAAATATCAATAATCTGGCTTTTTGCAACAATTCTGTTGTACAAAAGTTCTGCCACCTTAAAAATATTATGTGTTCCAAAAACAATATCAACAAATCTATAGCTTTTTCTGATTTTCTCTATAACTTCATTTTCCTGCATCATGCAGCCACAAAGGCATATAAGCATGTCAGGATTCTTTTCCTTTACTTTCTTCAAATGTCCTAATCTTCCATATACTTTAAGATTAGCATTTTCTCTGACTGTACATGTGTTATACAGGACAAAATCTGCCTTTTCATCATCAGCACCAACAAAACCTATCTTGCTAAGAATACCCTCTATCTTTTCAGAATCCTTTGCATTCATCTGGCATCCGAAAGTCTTGATATTCATTGTTGGCTTTCTGTCTTTATAATGTTCCCTAACCCATTCACGGCATTTTTCAATAAAATATAATTGTCTTTCTGGTTCTTTTTCCGGTGCATCAGTTATAATTAAGTCTTTCATCTTTTTACCTCATTTTTTTATTCATCATATTCTACCATAGATATTACTTTCTGTAAATATAACATCTACTTTTTCATCATATTCTCCCATTGGAATACTGTCTAATATCTGGATTTCGTATGAGAATGCTATCTTTTTATTGTTAAACATTCTTAAATATCTGTCGTAAAATCCTCCGCCATATCCAAGTCTGCTGCCTTCTTTATCAAAAGCAACCCCGGGACATACGAATATATCATTGATTTTAACATCTTTTTTATCTAATAATGCACATAAATCAGAATCTGGTTCTAATATTCCCATACTGCCAGGACTTAACTGCTCAATTGATGTAATATAATAAAAATACATAATACCTTTACTTATTACCTTTGGTACCGCCACTTTCTTTCCATCTTGCAAGGCTTTATTAATTAGAAAAAAAGTATCTGCTTCGTTTCCTTTAGATACATAAATTAATATAATATCGCAATTTTTATAATAATCAGAGTTTAAAAATTTCTTCTCAATAATAATACCTGCACTTTTTGCAATTGCAGGTATTATCGAATCTCTGTTATTAATCATTTTCTTTCTTAAAGCTAACTTTAAACTATCTATATCATTCATTGTTAATCAACCTTAATTACTTATGTTTTTCTGATAAATGTGTTATGCTTCCATCAGGCTCCTTAATGGAAATGTTGTTAAGCATTCCTTTAAGATTAGCACGAACAGACTGTATATATCTTTTTCTTAAGTCTGCCTGTTCTTCCTTTTCTTCAGGAGTCAGTTCGGAAATCTTTGACTTTTTATATAATTCATTAATTCTTGCTATATCAATATCTGTTACAATAGCTTGCTCGCTCATGCTGAAACTTCCTCCATTCTAATTCTCAGTGCTAATATTAGGAATATTACCGCTTTGTTTAATTCTTGCATTAACACTGTTATCAATTGTTCCAATATTATCAAGAGGCCAGATTCTTATAATTGCCTTTCCTGTAATATCTTCACCACTTATAGCACCAATCTTAGGATATCGGCTGTCTTCACTATGATTCCTGTTATCACCAAGAACATAATATTCATTGTCTCCTAGCTCCATATCCGTATTGGTTCCGAAATTGGTTATGGTTTCATATCCATAATCTTCATCTAAAACACTGCCATTAATATAAATTGAGCCATCGCTCTTAATAGATATCTTCTCTCCTGGAAGACCAATAATTCTTTTGATGTAATAAACATTTCTCTGAGTAGGGAATATAATAACATCAAATCTCTTTGGTTCACTAAATCTGTATGATAACTTATCTATTATCAGAATATCTTTATTATTAAAATTATAAAGCATAGATGTTCCATCAACCTGTGTATGCTGTACAACATATGATGTAATAAGAAGTGCCAGCACAACTGCAAATGCAACACAAATAAGAAGGCTAAGCAAATCCTTCACAGAAAGAAGCTTCTCATCGTCTTCGTCAATATACTGATTTTGAACAACATATGCATCATCAAAAACTACATTCTCTGGTGTCTGGTAAGCTTTATTCTGCTGATTATACTGATGTCTTTCATAGAATTCCTGTCTTGAATTATTGTAGTTATAATTATTAGCGTACTGATTACTGTTGGCATAAATATTATTACCCATGAACTGGTCAAATTCCATCTCCTGGTTTAAATTATTATTAATGCCGTTAGAAATCTCATATAAAGACTGGTCATATCCATTATAGTACTGCTGGCCGTAATCAGACAGATTCTCAAAGTAATACTGCTGGTCACGCTGCATGCCTCTGTTATTATATTCATTATCAACATAGTCATATTCATTGGAAAAATAATTATGCCCATCTGAAATATATTGATTATTATCATAACCACCATAATAATTAGAATATCCCATGTCAAAATCATCATACATATTCTTGTTACCATATAGTGCCATAACATAGCGCCCCCTTAACAAGTTTATTAAAGTGATGGTCTTTCTAATGAAATCTCACCTAATTTACTATTTCTAAAATCATCTAACAATAATGTTGATGCTTTATCTAAGTCTAATACATTTCCTTTTAATTTACAACCCCTTTTTTCGGCAATTAATTGTAAAATTTTGACTGTATCATCCTCTAATTCAATATTATACCTCTCATTTATTGCATCAGGATAATAATTATTTAACAATTTTATTAAATTTATTGAGAGTTCTGTAACATTTAATATTTCATCCCTTATGGATCCAACAAATGCAAGGTGAAGACCTACATCAGGGTCTTCAAACTTCGGCCACAGTATACCCGGAGTATCTAATAATTCAACATTTTTATTAAGTCTTATCCACTGTTTGCCCTTTGTTACTCCTGGCTTATTGCCTGTTTTTGTGCATGCTTTTCCTGCAAAACTATTGATAAAAGTTGACTTTCCTACATTAGGTATACCACAAATCATTGCTCTTACAGGTCTGTTTAGAATACCTCTTTTCCTGTCCCTTTCTATCTTTTCCTTACATGCTTCTCTTATAATATCATTTACTGCCTTAATACCATTGCCACTTTTAGAATTAGTTGTACAAACAAGAATTCCAAGGCTTTCATAATATGACTTCCACATGGCTGTAACATTCTTATCAGCCATATCAGCCTTATTAAGAATAATAACCCTTGATTTATTCTTTGCAAGATTATCTATATCAGGATTTCTGCTGCTATATGGTATTCTGGCATCCAATAATTCAATTACAACATCAATAAGTTTGATATCCTCCTGCATCATACGCTTTGCCTTTGACATATGGCCTGGATACCAGTTTATAATTGTTTTTTGGACATTTTTATCTTCATTTGACATTAAATCACTACCTTACTTTACTTTTTCTTCTTTCTTTTCTTCAGTCTCTTTCTCATTAAGTCTGCTTACAACTCTTACAGGATCAAGCAAAAGCCACGCTTTTCCAACGATATTATCTTCATTTACAATACCAACAGTTCCAAATCTGCTGTCTTCACTGTTATTGCGATTATCTCCAAGTACAAAGTACTCATTCTTTTCAAGTGTAATCTCATCTACAGCAAGCCCAGGATTATCAATATCTTCAACATTAATATTCTCTTCTAATTCCTTATCGTTGATATATATCTTTCCTTCATTAATCTTTACTTTTTCACCAGGAAGTCCAATAACCCTCTTTATATTATAATAATTGTGTTCCTTGCCATTGGTATGAAATACAATAACATCATTTCTGTTAAGATCAAAAAGTTTATAAGAAAGTTTGTTTATAATAATCTTCGAATTCTTAGGAAGTGTGCTTTCCATAGAAATATCTTTAACAGTTGTCTTCTCTAAGGAAACATTAACAACTATATATGCAAGTAATATAGT
>JAILNW010000016.1 GCA_024691145.1 Lachnospiraceae bacterium | reverse complement strand
TCTTCACCACTTACCAGTCTGGCTACGATGCTGTCTTTCATTTCCTTTGGATACTTGTTATAGCTCATACTTGTCACCTTTCCTTCTCTGATTATCATATCAGATTGGGAGATGGGTGACAACTACCCTAACTCAGAGGGACCCTTACTTTTCATTTGTAAATAAATGTGAGGTAATTTAAAATCTTTATCTATCATTCAAAAACCTTCTTCCATTTAAATTTAAAATCCCATTGATTTGGCATAAGCTTTTGTTCTTTTAGCCAATTCTAATATTTACATTACCACTTATTCTTAACAGTGACAAGTACATCGGCTCTTTCATTTAATGTTATATTATTATTATATTTTTTGTTACTTTTTCAATAAAATCTTCAAAGTTCTCAGCAATTACATCAACCTCCTCAAATTCTGGTTCATGCCCCATGATAACTTTTCCAAAATTATCACCAATTGAAATTGCATAATATTTATAGTATCCATCCTTTACCGATATTATAATTGGTATAATTTTTTTCCACCATTCTTTTATTGTATTATGTTGTTCATTATCTAAAGCATTTTCTAAACTAAGCAATTCAAACTCGTTCCAAGCAAATGCACTCTCTGTATTTTCATTATAATCATCTATACAATTAAACCAAATTGTCGCATCATTATTATACAATTCTTTATATTTTTTTATAAATAAATAATAGCTTAAATTTTCCAATTTTTTCTTATGAACAAAATCATTATTTAACATAACTGATTCATTATATTCAATCGTGAATTTCCATCCATTTTTTACTAAATAATCTATAAAAATATCAAACATAAGTAAAATACATCATAATTTATGTATTTTCTATCCTCCTTTTCTCACATTGGTTCCTGTCACTGTTAACGATTTTTAACGTATATTTATATTTTCTTAACAGTGACAGGTACAATGTACTTTAGCACCACCTATTACCCCGGATACCATGTTGCCATCTTTATCATAAGCATAACCATTATCATCCATTGTAACAAGCTGGTTGTTGGCATTGTAGTTTCTTTCTGATGTTCCATTTCCATTCCAGTCTTGTTCCCTTTATAATATTACCTGCTTTGTCATACTTATATGTAACAACAGTATCATCAGGATAAGTCATCTTTACAAGGTTTCCAGTTGCATCATACCTTATCACAAATATAAGTTTCAGACTGTCCTCTTGCATTTTTCTTTTATTCAAGAAGTCCGGCTGCATTATATTTATATATAATCTTTCTACCTAATGTTGTGCTTTCTGCTATAAGGCTCTGGAATTCATCATATTCAAATGTTTCTTTTGCTCCATATGTATTGAAGCTCCATGTTCTTTTGTATAGAAATTAACTGTTTCAAGAATACACTCTATAACTTCATACAATCTCCTTTATTTGTTCACTAATAATTTTATTATCCTGAATATAAAACTCGCAAACTAATTTTAAGTCAATTACAAATCCATCAACAATTAAGTCTAACTCTGTTAAATAACTATTGTTTGTGCTTAAATAAACGTTAAATTTTCCTGGATATTCATTTTTCTCAACAATTGAGATTTCTCCCCCATAGTCACCTAACACTGAAATAATATCATTTTTAAGAAACTCCTCTAAAAGGCCTTTATTACATAGCAAATTATATTTTTTTTGTGCTATTTTATTTGATATTTTTATAGTACGTTCAAATAATAGTTTTTCAATTTTTTCTAAATCAAAAATAATATTATTTTCTTCACAAAATATTTTCATATCATTTTCAAAGCTTTTGTAATCAAACTTTGCCCTACTTTTAATGGCTTGAACTGATTTGAGTACATTTTCAATAATCATTGCTTTCTTTTTCTCAATATCAACATTTATATAAATTTCATAATCCATCTGTAAACTCACTAATGCAAAGCCATGTTTTATTTCAACCTTTTTTACCTCTTTCCACAATCCCTTAGTTATTTCAGCTTTTGGTGCAATAATAGGACATATACCAATTGCTTCTATAGTATCATTATAATTCTTATCCATAAAGTATTTTCTCAAGTTTTGACACATTCTATATACTTCATCATCTATTCCATATACTTCTGAATAATATGCGGGGGAGTTTATATTGAGTTTCATTTACCATCCTCCTTTGTTTAATGGTGGAAATTCTCCATATCTCTTCTTATGATAATCGTTTAGTTTATGTTGCCAATCATGAATTTCCGCTTTATTACCTTGTTCCATGACAATCATCTTTGCATTATTATCATTCAGATATCCTTTTGTATATCTTGAGTTTGGTGTAAGAGATTCTCCAAATTTTAATATTTCATTTGTATCTTTATCAACTAATGCATACCCATAATTTGTTCTGGTATCTAATAAAGAATTACCATGTGAAGATGTTACATTCTTTATTGGTGAATCTATACCCATTTCTACATTTGAGGCAAATTGTCCATTTGCTCTGTGCCATTTTTGATTTGCATCTTGAATATAATTTTTGCTCTTACCTAACTTCTCTGCCGCTTCTTTAACTGCACCATCACACGGACCAGATGAATTATGTACCCATATCTTAGCATCAGATACAAAGTATGTATGCCAGTCTTCTACCTCAAAGTTATAGGTCTTTGTTGGTTCTACATCTACTGTTTCAACAAATGTAACTTCTGCTTCTATGCCTTCCGCTGTTATTACATGGTCTCCAACCTTTATTTCATGTGAATACTTAAATCCATATCCTACTACCCAGAATGGATGTCCTTCTGTGGTTTCTATAAATGTTTCTCCAACTTTTACATGTATTAACTCTTCCTTAGAACTTACAAATGTTTTAAGTACCTTTTTATAGCCGACTTCTCCTGTTATCGGATTTTTTGAAAGAACATAGTCTCCTTTTTTTATATCCTCTATATTTTTCTGTCCGTCAACAGTACTTACCTTTGTTCCTGCTGTAAAACATTTTAATTTTGTTCCGCAGTCCTTAAGTCCATTTATAGCGCCTTCTTTTGCTGTTTTTTCAACAGCCCTCTCTGTACCTTCGTTTACACATCTTTCAGTTATTTCTTCGCCAAGTTCTTTACTGCCTCTTTCAAACAGTTCTTTTCCGCCTTTTTCTGCAAGTTCTTTTCCAGCGCCTTTTCCAACTTTGGCTGCTATTCCAAGTCCTTTTGAGCCTTTCTTTGCTGCAGAGAATGCGTCTCCTATACCTGGTACTGCCGATGCTGCTGACATGGCACCATTTAGTTATTCACCTTCAGAGAAGTAGTATATTGAGTTTGCTGTATCAAATACAAATCCTACACCTGGTAACATTCCTCCAAGGTCAAGAGCATTATGTATCATCTCTGACTTGGTGTCACCTATAAACATACTCTTTAAGCTTGATCCAACCTTTTTAAGGGCAGGTGCGGCTTTCTTTGATGCTTTTTTCAACCAACTGCTGTTATTCTTCGCTGCTTTTGAAGTTTTGTTCTTTGATGAAGGTTCTGCGCAGAGACCAAATGGGTCAATCATTGATACAGGGGAGCCTTCTACATATGCATACTGGTTTAAAGTACTTGAGTTTGCTATATCTCCAACAAGTACATCAGCATTAATAAATCTTTCAAGGTCTGGTGAGTAGTAACGTGTACGCATGTAATAAAGTCCGTTGCCTTCATTCATTACACCGTCTCGTCCATTATAAAGGAACTCTGTTGCATCTTTGCTTCCTTCTACAGCATTTACCCTTCCGTATGCACTATATAAATATCTGTCTGTTACCTTTCCTGATTCATCTGTTAACGCAACAGTGCTTCCTCTTAAGTCATAATGGAAGTAAGATATCTCTTTCTTATCTTTCTTTACTTCTTCCTGGCTTACAAGTGAGCCTGCTCCGTATACATACTTGATTATGTCGTCTTCTGTCTCTTCATATATAAGTTCAGTAAGGTCTGACACAAGGTTATATGTATACTTTGATGTCTTCTTTCCGTCTTTTCCTTCTGTTACCTTTGATGTTCTTATTCCTTCTGCATCATATGTATAACTGTAAGTGATT
>JAILNW010000418.1 GCA_024691145.1 Lachnospiraceae bacterium | reverse complement strand
AACTATTTCCCTTTAGTTTATGGCAACTTTGTTTCTGTACATTATTGGCTTGACACATAGCAAGTAATCCTGTAACATAAAGTAAAAGTTATTATACAAGGAGGGTGCATTTTGAAAAAAGTAGTTAAATATGTGGTTGCATTTTCATTATCTTTAAGCATGTTAATATGTAATATGAATATTTACGCATTTGCAGAAGAATTTCCTGTAAATATTACTGTAAATGCTGATAAAGCAGATACTGTTAAGGCTTCTCTAAATCTTGAATTACCAAATGAACAGGCAAGTCTTGTAAAGTTAAAAAAATACAATAATAAGTTCTTATTCCCGGAAAAAATGCCTGGATATATTGGGGCATGTTATGAGATAATAGCAGATTGCAGTTATAATAATGCAATGATAAACTTTGAATTTGATAACAAGTTTCTTAAATCAAAGGTATTTAATCCTGTTATTTATAGTTTTGATGAAGCTAACCAGGAACTAATTCCACTAGATACAAAAGTAAGTGAAAATACAGCAAGTGCTACTGTTACTGATGTATCCAGATACATTTTGCTTGATAAAACTGCCTATGACAAAGCATTTACCTGGCAGAAAGTAAAAAGTTCTAAGGCAGATAAGGATAAAGACGGTCTTATTGACTGCTATGAATCAAAGATATTCATGTTTAACGGCACCAAGGTTAAACTTGATAAAACAAAAGCAGACACAGATAATGACGGCATACCAGATGGAGAAGAATGCAGTATAAATTTAAAGTATAATAAGAAGAAAAACAAAGTTCTTGTAACAGGTAAATTTAAGACAAATCCAAAGAGAAAGGATACTGACCTTGACGGCCGTAATGATGATATTGATTTACATCCTTTATGCAATGAATTTACCGGCACAATGTATGGTTATTATGATATAGATAATGCTTCATTTACCATGGATTTCAGGGGATTTTTTGAGGACAGCAAAGCCTACAACAGTTCTCTAAGTTCTGCTTCACTTATATTAGCTAATACAATTTATAGTGACAGTGCTTTTAAATATACTTCTGAAGATTCAAAGAAAATAAAAAGCATCAAGAAAATGCTTACTTATCATGGTTTTACAAAGGTTAAAAATTATAAGCTTAAGACAGACTATAATGATGATGACCTTTCAGAAATATGTATTGGAACAAAGAAGGTTACCCTTAATAAAGTAACAAAACAGATTGTGGCTGTGGTTGTAAGGGGAACTGACGGCTCCATAGAGGAATGGAGCAGCAATTTTGACGTGGGAAATCCTGATTCCTGGGATAAGGAATGCCATAAGGGCTTTTATACAGCAGAACAGCGAATCTTAAAGTACATTAATAGTTATATTAATGATAATATAAAATCCTCATCTGATATAACTTACTGGATAACAGGCCACTCAAGGGGAGCAGCTATTGCAAATATTTTAGCAGCAGAACTAATTGATAGTAACAATGAAGTATTTGCCTATACATTTGCAACGCCTGCAACTACAACAAATAAGCTGGCTGAAGATTCAACATATGATTCAATATTTAATATTGTTAATCCTTCAGATATTGTAGCATACCTGCCTTTTTCAGACTGGGGTTTTAAAAGATATGGCAAAACAATTAACCTTGATATTAAAGAACTTGGATTAAGTGACATCTGGTGCAGTTACATGGGGCGTGATGAATATCATGCTGCAGACAGCGATTTTATAACAAAATCCCTTTCTTCCCTGGTATCAAGTTATGCTGCTACAACAAAGGAGGCCTATACTTATAGTAAGAAAGGCTTAAATATATCTGATTATCAGTATCGAAAGCTTTCAGATAGATGCAAGCAATATTGCCAGATTGAAGAAAGATTTGATGAAAAAGGTGCCCATAATGGATATGTGGTTCATACAACATTTGCCCTTTTCTTCCAGCTGTTGGCGGAGGCTCTTGCTGGCAACTCATATGACAGATTAAATACAGCATATCTGATTTTGGAATTAGGGGATACTAAGATTTTAAAGTTATTCTGGTTATTTTTATATGCTGTTAACGATGATAGTATTAATTTTACATCAATAAAGAAACCACTTGCAGAAGATGCACACGCTCCTGCTACTTACTACGTTTTAATTAATTATTCGTATCTAAACACATTATGATTGAAAGGGTGAATATAATGGCGCTTCCATTTGACTTAAAAAATGCAATTGAAAATGAACTTGATGGATTAAAGTCATCTGAACTTGTTAGTGTTTCAAAAATGATAACTGATAAATATGGTTCTGACAGTGCCTGTGGAAATAAAAAGCTTTCAAGGGCAATTGAAACAAAGGTTTATGCTGCTGTCAGAATGCCTGCTACTTTTGGTGCAGTTAGTTCTTGTTTAGAATACATTACAGACATTATGCCTGATTTTTCACCAAGGACAATGCTTGATATAGGGGCTGGTACAGGTGCCGGTACATGGGCTGCTTACCAGATGTTTAATTTAGAGCAAATCACATGTTTAGAAAGAGAAGATGAAATGAGGGTTTTAGGTTCTCATCTTATGGAATGTGATTCAGAGCTTTCTAAATGTACTGAATGGATTAAAAAAGATGTTATTTTAGATAACTTTGATAAAAAGGCTGACTTTGTTTTATCTTCATATATGCTGAATGAGATACCTGAAAATGTACTATTAAAAGTAGTTGATAAATTGGTTGAAGCAACAAATGATACCCTTTTAATAGTAGAGCCTGGAACAGTTAAGGGTTACTCTATTCTTATGACCGTAAGGGAATATCTTATAAATAAAGGCTTAAATATTATTGCTCCCTGTCCTCATATAGAAAAATGCAGATTAGCTGATGATGACTGGTGCCATTTTTCCTGCAGAGTAGCAAGAAGCAAAATACATAAGGTAATTAAGGAAGCTGATGTTCCTTATGAAGACGAAAAGTTTATGTATCTTGCTATTAGTAAAACAGATAGCAATAAAAAGCCTGATAACTTAAACAGAATCGTAAGACACCCATTCATAGCAAAAGGCCAGATAACACTTGATATTTGTTCAGCCGACGGTAACAAAAAGACTTTATATAGAAAAAAAGATGGCTTGATTTATAAAAAAGTTAAGAAACTTAAATGGGGTGACTGTTTTACTGAAGATTAGGATAGTATTTTCCAACACCCCTAACAGTATTAAGTCTGTCAGGGGTGTTAGGTGATTTGTTTATCAGGATTTTTTCCTCCTATAAAGTTTGCTTGGGCGGTGGGCATCTCCTGCAGTGCTTTCTCCAGTTTCCTCAATGTATGTTATGATTTTTTTTCTGAAGTTTGCTTTATATAATGCTTTCCCTAGTAAGATTTCATATACCTTCTGCAAATATGGCAATGTGAATTCTTCTGAAACAAAATGGAATGCAATATCTGTATACTCCACTTTATTTTTTATTCTGTTTCTTGCATATTCTATGATTTTTTTATGGTCAAATGCAAGCTTTTCTGGCAAATTATTTACATGAATAAGTGAAACGCTTTCCGTTCTTTCACCAGTACAAAAAGTCAGCTTCTCTCTAGGTACAAGTGCCATATAAGCAACGGAGATAACTCTTTTTCTTGGATCTCTGTGAATATCAGAGAATGTATAAAGCTGTTCAAAATATATACCAGAAAGATTTGTTTCCTCTCGTATTCCCCTAAGTGCTGCCTCTTCCAGGGTTTCATCTATATGCACAAACACTCCTGGAAGTGACCACATTCCTGCATATGGTTCTTCTTTACGCTTTACCATAAGGCATTTTAACTGTTCATCCTCTATGGTAAATACAAGCATATCTACTGTTACAGCTGGATTTTCATATTCATGATTATTATTACTCACTGCATCTTACTCCTTTTTTACATTAATTTATTACAAGCCTTCCCACTTTCTCCGCAACACTTATCTTTACTTCCATTCCCGCATTAAATTCTATTACATCATCCAGTATTCCATCTGAAAATACTACTCCATTATCAGCCATATTTGAGCGAAATGCTAAGGTATCTTTCTGTTTCATGCAGCCATAAACAAGTTCTGCCTGAGTAAAGCGGCTAGGATATGGTTCTCTTACCTGAAACACAAGTTCGTTACTATCCCAGCTATATTGAGGTTCTTTAATTTCTCCCAAATTAAATGCTCTGGCAATTCCTCGAAACTGCGCCATTACTGACTGGTGCCATCCTGTCATTCCAAAACCTGTAGATACAATTACTCCAGAAGAAGACTGTTTTTCTTTTTTCCCATCAAAACAAATATCATAGTGTGCTGATGTATGATTCTTTACTCCCACAAAAAAATCATTTACCGCATATAGCACCTGTCCATCTGTACTTTCTGCCTTGCCCATGGTAACATTCTTTCCATCATAATTCTTCTCGATGATTTTTGGAATCATACGCTCCATATCTCCTGCTTCAAAAGGAAGAAGAATTCCATCCCAGCGTGAAGCATCTGGATTAATTCCAACTAATGGCTGTCCATCCAAATATTTCATTGTGTTTGCAACCAGACCATCCTGTCCGATTGCAATCACAATATCCTCTTTTCCAAAAATCATATTTGGCAGGTATTCCCTGTCAATTTCTAATACTCTGGCATTCTTTATGGCAAGATTTTTTACAGTTGCTACAGCTTCGTAATACGTTTTATCCTCATGGATATAATCATTAAAATCTGCACCTAAATGCTCAACATAAAACTTAGCCTGTTCTATTGTATTATATCGGCGTTTCAGTTCTTCAAGCCTTGTTTTTCTTTTTACAATAATAATTTTATTCATTCCTCTTCCCATATCAAAAACCTCTTTTTATTTTAATCCATTTTTGTTCTTTGTGCAAACATTTCTAAAAATTCTGGTGTAATGTTAATATTTTTAATCTTCTCAGCATTTTCACCAAGTTCCTTAAATCCTCTTGCCATCAGTGCATCTGGTGCCATGTTAGCCATTACACATGCTTCCATTAATTCAACATTTGCATTTTCATAAGCTTTCATCATAGCAGCTATAGCATATGCCTGTACATCTGCCTTTTGTTTTTCATTCTCTGTCTCAAGTGCTACTAATTCTTTATTTCTCTCCTCTATTTCAATTCGTTTTTCCATTTGCAGCTTCTCTAATTCTGCATTTCTTGCAGCTTCCTTTTCCTCTAACTCTAAGCGGCCTTCCATCTCTGCCATAAGAATTTCCTGCTCTTTTTCTGTTTTTTCTCTTTCCTTTTCTGCAATCTTGATTTCAGTATTTAATTCATTTTCCTTAATTAATCTTTCCTGCTCAATTGCAGCATTTCTTCTCATGTAAATGGCATCGTCCTGCTCTTTTAGTATCTTCTCTCTTGCTGCTGCTTCTAATGCTTTTCTTGTTTCTGGCTTTGTAGTTATTGCAAGAACATTTACATTAATTACTGTAACTCCAAGTGTAGCAATAATCTGGTCCTTCTTTAATTTCTCCTCGATAATCCTTGTTAACTGGTCAGCCTGCTTAATGACACTTCTAATGTCCATGTTGCTTACTTCTTTCATAATGATGGCTTTCAAAATATTATTAATACGCTTTTCGATTAATGTGATTCCCTTTCTCTCTTCCTTGTCTCTATCACTTTTCAAGGTAAAATCTACCATTTTAGCTGCCTGTGCAAAATCTTCAATTCTAAAAGTTGTTATCCCCTGTACGCATACTGTCTGAAAGTCTGAAGTTATAATCTCATCAAATGCAAATGCTCCGTCAAATGCTGTTACCGGGATACTTATAATATTAGTAGTCAGGTTATTATACCAAACAGCAATTCCCTTTCCCTCAGTTACAACTTCACCTTTTTTTACAACCATTACATATTCATTTGGATCAAATTTTCTAAAAATAATTCCCATAATACTCACCATTCCTTTTCATTTAATATATTTACTACCTGTTATTTTTATTAGTAGTGTATTGCTACTAACTATATTTATATGATAGT
>JAILNW010000086.1 GCA_024691145.1 Lachnospiraceae bacterium | reverse complement strand
CTGTCAATATCAGAAATATCGAATTCCACATACCATGTTCTTTCAAGCGTTGACTGCCTGATATCCTTTAGATTAGTTATAGTTCTTAGTTTTTTATTATTAATAATTATATAATTTCTTTCATGTCCTATCTGAACAGAGTTTGCCGGCAAGTATATATCCTTAAAACAACTGTAATTCACCAGCACAACATCTATAGATAAATAATTGCCTTTTGCATATGGTTTTGTTACAAATGCCACATCATTATGCACGAGAAGATTGCCGTCCAGTTCATCATATGGCACAAGTTCACACTCAGTTTCAAGCTTGTCTAATTTTAAACATATCTCATCACCTGGTTTAACTTCATTATTACTTTTGTAAATAACTTCAAGCATTCTTGAATCATCATAATTATTAAACCCTTTCGATGTACACTTAGACAGATTACTTTTTGATTCTTTACATTTAATATCGTTTACATACAATTCAAGAGTCGGTATGACCATTGAATTATTACTCTTAGTTTCCACTTCATAATGAACAACAATTTTTTTATCATATGCGACAACATTACGTATTGTAAGTGCCATATCTTCATTCTTCGCCACCATCATATTGTCCTTGTAATAGAGGAAATTAACTTTATCTTTTGTTATTGTGTTCTCTTTAAAATTGCTATCGCTGTTATCCACAGGCTCTATTGTAGCATATGTTGTACTATCCTGTTTTACAGGAATCTCTGACTCTGAATTTGCCAAAAATATAAGTATTCCAAGTATAATAAGCGATATACTGGTAATAAACATCTTGCTCTTTTGTATACCCTTTAAATCAGAAAACAAGTTAATCCCTCCTAACTATCTAAAAATACCGATTATTATACACATTTTACCTTTTTTGCTTATATAATCAGACCCCTTATATATGAACTTTCCATATCCTCTTACAGATACTGTGTCCTGATCATTAAGCATATAACTGTTATTCTCCATTATACGTCCATTAACAAATATCTTCCTGGATCTGAATAATTCATTACAGCTATTTCGTGAGATATTATACACCTTACTTACTATTATATCACATCTTTTAGATGCTGCCATAATTTTTATATCTTCTATATTAACAGCATCTGTTATCTCTCCATGTTCTTTATTTATCATAATGCTTGTATGCTTGACTCTTGTCAGATTTTCCATAATAAAATCAGCCATTCGTTCAAGACAGAATACATAAGCACTTTTATCTTTTATTACAATATCCCCTAATACTTCCCTTTTAATTCCAAGGTTAATTAATGCCCCAAGGTAATCTCTATGATTAAGATTATCTGAAAACTTGTCCATAAGAGGTTTTATTAAAAGACATGTGACTGGAAATTCCATCTCATATCCAAATGACTCGGCATCTCCAAATCTCGCAACACATCTTTCTGCGCCCTCATAGCCACCATACAATTGAAATCCCGCAAATGAGAGTTTATCCTTGTTCTGCAAAAGTATATCTATATCTCCCATTCCCAGAAAATTAGTAAAGACATATTGATTACTATTATATGCTTTATTTGCACAATCAATATAATATTTTATAATATCATCATTTTCCATATCATTAAATCCTATTAAACAAAATACTTATAACTGCCCCAGTGCAATTTACGCGAAGCATTTTTTATTTTCAAATAAAAATAGGACTTAAATCAAGTCCTATTTAAATGAGACATCGGGGATTCGAACCCCGGACAACTTGATTAAAAGTCAAGTGCTCTACCGACTGAGCTAATATCCCATATATTAAATTAAACTGGGCTAGCTGGATTCGAACCAGCGTCTGCAGGAGTCAAAGTCCTGTGCCTTACCGCTTGGCGATAACCCATTATCACATTAAGGTGGATAAAGGGATTCGAACCCTTGGCCTCCAGAGCCACAATCTGGCGCGCTAACCAACTGCGCTATACCCACCACATTATCCTCCAGCAAGGAATGTGCCAGAAGGGATTCGAACCCCCGACCCACGGCTTAGAAGGCCGTTGCTCTATCCAACTGAGCTACTGACACACATGTGTAAGCTATTTATATTATAGCTCAACGCAAGCGGGTGATGGGAATCGAACCCACGTATCTAGCTTGGAAGGCTAGTGTTCTACCATTGAACTACACCCGCATGAAGTCGGGGTGACAGGATTCGAACCTGCGACCTTCTGATCCCAAATCAGACGCTCTAGCCAAGCTGAGCCACACCCCGCTAATCGTTATTAAAATTTAAACGTATAAGCTACAAACACTATAAAGTTGTCGTTATGCCGTCAATTTCAAAAGTGTTGAGCTTTTACCTTCATCTCTCAAGAACTAACGTACATCAAGTATTATATCATACTTGTTTGTTGTTGTCAAGTACTTTTTTACTTATTTTTGATTTTTCATTCAGAACCAACTGTGAAACAATCATGTTTAAGTTTTATTACTTGAATTCCTCAACGCAAGAATTATTATATTATACGAAAGCCAAAAAGTCAACAACTTTTTTTAAAAATTTTCAAAAAATTTTATTTTATAATTTTTCTTTACTTTTTTCAAATAATGATGTATAATAAAAATGTTATCTTTATATTTGATAAAGCGATGATAAGAATTAGTAGTATAACCAGAGTTATTACAGAGAGTATCCGGCTGGTGTGAGGATATATAACAGTTATATGAATACATCTTTGAGCAGTGTCCTGAACACATTAAGTAAGTAGGGATTACCGGGTGTGCCCGATACAGCACAGAGTAGATGATAGTCTACTTACTGAGTGATATTTTGTGAGAAATATCAGTTTTTGAGGTGGTACCGCATATTATGCCCTCTGTAATATTATATTACAGAGGGTTCTTTTATTATTATCTAATGTGAAAGGAGATATAAATGATGAAAATTTATGATGAATTAGTTGCCCGTGGTCTTATTGCACAGGTTACTGATGAAGAAGAAATCAAGAATCTTATTAACGAGGGTAAAGCGACATTTTATATTGGCTTTGATCCTACTGCTGATTCTTTACATGTAGGTCATTTTATGGCACTTTGCCTTATGAAGAGACTTCAGATGGCTGGTAACAAGCCTGTTGTACTTATCGGTGGTGGTACAGGATATATAGGTGATCCATCTGGACGTTCTGATCTTCGTACTATGATGACACCTGAGATGATTCAGCATAATTGTGACTGTTTCAAAGAACAGATGGAGAAGTTTATTGAGTTTGGAGAGGGAAAGGCTATTATGGTTAATAATGCTGACTGGCTTCTTAATCTCAACTATATTGAAGTTCTTCGTGAAATCGGACCTCATTTTTCAGTTAACAACATGCTTAGAGCAGAGTGTTACAAGCAGAGAATGGAAAAGGGACTTTCATTCCTTGAATTTAACTATATGATAATGCAGTCTTACGACTTCTATCATTTATACAAGAATTACGGATGTAACATGCAGTTTGGTGGAGATGACCAGTGGTCTAACATGCTTGGAGGAACTGAGCTTATCCGCCGTAAGTTAGGAAAAGATGCTTATGCCATGACTATCACTCTTCTTCTTAACAGTGAAGGCAAGAAAATGGGTAAAACAGCAAAGGGTGCTGTATGGCTTGATCCTAAGAAGACATCACCTTTCGAATTCTACCAGTACTGGCGTAATGTTTCAGATGCTGATGTTCTTAAGTGTATCCGTATGCTTACATTCCTTCCTCTTGAAGAAATTGATGCTATGGATTCCTGGGAAGGCGCAGAGCTTAACAAAGCCAAGGATATCCTTGCTTATGAATTAACAGCTCTTGTTCATGGCAAGGAAGAGGCTGAGAAGGCAAGAACTGCTTCTAAAGCATTATTCTCAGACGGAAGCGATGATTCCAATATGCCTTCAACAGAAGTTCCTGCTGATGCTTTAACAGATGGAGCTATCGGTATTATGGATCTTATGGCTGTATGTAAGTTAAGCCCTACTAAGAGTGAATCAAGACGTCTTATCACTCAGGGCGGTGTCTCTATAGATGGCGAAAAAATAAGTGATGTTAACTACAAAGTTACAGAAGATATGCTTAAAGCAGGTATAAAGATTCGTAAAGGAAAGAAAGTATTCCATAAGGCATTTATGTAGATTTAATGTAAATATAATAGAGTAGAGAAATAACAGTAAATGTTATTTCCCTCTCATTGAACCGTACGTACGGGTCTCGTATACGGCTCTACAGTTTATTATTACAACTTATCTTAAATAATATGATAAAGGATTGAGCAAACCCGCTCCGTCCTTTATTTTATTTTCAAGTAAATCTGCACTGATAACAAAGTTAATTACATTCATAGCACTTCTTTTATACCAACCTAAACGAGAATTAGCTACCTTGAAAATATCTTCATGAGTGAAACCATTATTATTTTTATTATTTAAATACATAAGGTTTCTGTAAATCATTTTAGGGGTTTTCCATTGTTTTAGAAGTATAACTCTAATCTTATGTCTAATCCATTCTCCAATTTCAACCATAAAAGTTTTCATCATGCCTATTCTAAAATAATTAATCCAACCTCTTAATATCTCATTTACTCTCTTGATAGTAACAGCAAGTGGTCTAGCCATTGCTTCATTTCTTTTAAGGCATTTTCTCAGTTTGTCTTTAAGAGACTTCTTTTTCTCATTTGTTGGCTTGACCTTCCAATATCCGCCATTATAAAGAAAAGTAAATCCAAGATACTTACTTCTTGTAGGTCTGACAGCCTTAGTTTTAGAGGCATTTACTTTCAAGAATAATTTCTTTTCCAACCAACTAGAAATAGAATTCATAACTCTGTTAGCCGCTTTTTCACTTTTAACAAATATCATTACATCATCAGCATACCTAGTAAAACGAAGATTTCTTCTCTCAAGTTCCTTATCTAATTTATCCAAGTATATATTAGATAGTATTACAGATAATGGTCCTCCTTGCGGAACCCCTGTTTTAGTTGCTTTGACTAATCCTTTCTCCATTACTCCAGCCCTCAGATATTTACGTATCAGATTAAGAGTAGTGCTATCGTTTACTTGTTCCCTAAGAATTTGGATTAATTTATCGTGATTAACCTTATCGAAAAACTGTTCAATATCTATATCAACTACCCATTCATATCCTTGATTGAGATATATCAGGGCTTGTTCAATAGCATCATGGCAACTACGATTTATTCTGAAACCATAACTATACTCACTAAACACATTTTCATAAATCTCAGATATAGGCTGTGCAATAGCTTGTTGTATAGTTCTGTCTAAAACAGTTGGTATTCCTAATGGTCTTTTCTTTCCATTGCTTTTCGGTATATACACTCTCCTGACTGGCTGAGGCATATAGGTTCTGTTTCTCAAAGAATTTACAATTTCGTCTTTATGCTCTTTAATATATTTACCTAACTCATCAACTGTCATATCATCAATACCGCCCGCACCTTTATTAGAAACAACCTTTAGATAAGCTGCATTTAGATTGTTTTTAGATGTAATCACGTCAATTAAATCCATTTGTTGTTACTCCTCTTTTCATTATAAAATTTGTACACTAGTATTCCTCTGAATATAGATAATATCTTTCGGTTACGTTCCTATCCTTTTTATCCATTCGATTTCTAATAAATGTACCATTTTCTTAATAACGATTTGTACAATAAACCGTTTCAGTCCTTCAGCATATGCCTACTATGACCTCATCTGACTCCCTCTCTAAACCTTTTTCGACCATACTATAAAGTATGTGAGTAGGGTCTCCCAAGGTAAGACACTAATCTTTCACTCCACAACCTCTTGATTTACAACTTCGGTATACGTTTACCTTTAGGGCTTCGATTTGATGTGCAACCTTACCCACCTAATCGCCTTATCAAGTTTCTGTTCGTAGGCTCAAGAGTTTTGCTACACCACTTCCTCCACCTATATCATTACTGATACCAGCTTGTGGTTCACTACACTTGGCGGTAAATACCCGTGGTTGGACTTTCACCAACTAGACTAGTGCCATGCTTGGCGCACACA
>JAILNW010000411.1 GCA_024691145.1 Lachnospiraceae bacterium | reverse complement strand
TATCTTTCTTTTACTAATAGAACGATATCATGTGGAAAATTTGACTTGCCTGCAATAAACTGTAATGTATCTGTATTTCCAGATTATATTGCGTTATATAGTCAAATAAGTTTATATCACAAAACGGAACATACGGCTGTAGCTTTTTTTCAGTATGATGATGAATTTGATGGAAAGAATGGTTTGTTTTGGGCTATTTATTATAATGTAGAGGAACGTTTAGAATTTTTTAAAAAACGTTTCGAGGGAGTTAAATATATTATTATCCCAGATTTTTCTGAACTAGGAGATATTCATAACATTGAAAATATTTATAGACTTTTTAAAGGACGTCTAGTTGGACTTTGGTTTATATTTGAAATTGGTGCAGTAGTCATACCAAATATTACCTTTCCGACTACTGAAAGTTTTGAATATGCGTTAGATGGATATGAAGAATGTTCTGTGGCAGCAATAAGTACAAAGGGACATATGAAAGATTCTTCCGAAAAATTGAGGTTAAGAAATAATGTACAATTAACTGTTGATAAATTGTCTAAGTTGAAAACTTTTATTGTATATGATGTGTGTGGGACTAATGAGGAAACATTAGATTTGTTTTCGTATGCTATAGAAAAAGGAATAAAGATTATAATTCCTGATAATACCTTGAAGAACCGGAATATGATTTTGTATAAAAAACGACATGTCGAAGTACAGCAAAAGGTGGTGACACAATGAACCATACAGATTCTGGACTTGCACATGGCACAAATGGTTCTCCACAGAATACTATTGATAATTCTGATATGGCAAATAAGACAAAGGAGAATGAAGCTTCAGTAGAACGAATTATACCAGGAAAAGAAGGCGTAATTACAGGTGGAAAGTCTAAGATACTCGGAAAAAATCTTATGGATTCTTTAGGTGTATCTACACAAAACAATTGGAGTGGTTATCAGGCACAACATATTATTCCTACGGAGATGAGAACGCATCCTGTTATAGTAAAAATTGGGATGGATTTTGACGATGCTTCCAATGGAATGTTTTTGCCAACACCTAATGATAAAGTAAAAGCTTTATCAAAACATAGAGGATATCATAAGGTTTATTCTGATTTTGTTCGCAGTAAACTTGATAAGATAGACATAAATCAATCTTCTATCGAGATTCAAAAACAAGTTAAAGAATTACAGTATAAACTGCGTAAATTACAGGAATCTGGTTTGCCATTGTATTCAGGATATTCAAAAAATGATAGTAAATCTGATAATTATCCTTATAGAAGGGGAAATACTATTGATATGTGGGAAAGACGATTTAATGCTTTGAGATAGGAGAATATTATGGAAAAAGAGAAAATAAAAGAGTTAGTATATGAGGCTGACGAGGAGAAAGTAATGAATTTTTTACATACTTGCACTGATTCGCAAGCATTGCATTTATATGCTTACAATTATAATTGGGGGGATGGCTTTGATGAGCCAAAAGCAATCATGAGCAATTGTTCTTGTTCACTAAGTACAGCATTGCAATTATTCTATGATGCTGATGGATTGGAATTTCTTTCTGATATTCAACAAGAAGCTGATGAGTGGCAAAAAGAGTGGTTGGAATTTATTAAAACTCTTTATACTAGAATAATTAAAGACGATTTTATAAGTGCACAAATTAAATTTGAACCGCCTCTTACAAAGGTAGAATTATATAAATTGGGAAAAGATCTTACAAAGGAGGAACTGGTCTTAATTTCATCAATTGATGGTGTAAATTGCAATATTCAATTATAGATAATAAATTCTATAAAATAAAAGTTATTTACTGTTACAGATTACTTGTTTGTGATTTTTTTAAGATGAGTTATTATTATATCAGTAAAGGTGAGGATTAGTATGGCTTTTCATATTGTAAGAGATGATTATAAAAACATAGAAGCAGAATATATAATAGACAGTATGCAGACAGATACTGATATTGCTGAGTATTATAAAACACAGCTTAATGAGGCTGCTAATAAAGGCTATACTTCACTGGCAGTATGTTCTGTAACTTCTAAAGGCTCAGGATTATCACAGGAAAGCATATTTAATATACTTTCTGGCATATTTACAGAGTTTTTATGTGATAATGATATGGATATAACTTATGTTGTTCCTAAGAAGGATAAAAGTACATTATCTGGAGATTATATTAAAAACGTCAGGGTTTATGTAAAGAAAAAATTTACCCCAGTTAATGAATCTCCAATGATGGGGGCAGCTAAAACATTTTTTAATGCAAGAAGTGCAGCTAAAAAGCCAATGAAAGCAAAGGGAGCTGTTACAGAGGATTGCTGCTTTGAAGAACCAGTGGAAAGCATACCTTCACTTGATGAAGCTCTTAAAAATATGTATACGGATTCATTTGAAAATCATCTTCAGCAGTTAATTAACAAAAAAGGATTAAAAAACTCTGAGGTGTATGCTAATGCTAATATATCCAAGCAGTATTTTTCAAAGCTTTTAAAGGGACAGGTTAAACCTTCAAAGGAAAAGGTACTTGCTATAGCAATAGGACTTTGTCTAAACAAAGATGAAACAGTTGATTTATTGCGTCTTGCAGGATATGCATTTTCACCAGTGTCACAAACAGATATAATTGTAGAGTATTTTATAGAACATAAAGACTATAATGTTATAAAAATCGATATTGTATTGTTTGATTATGGATTAGAGCCATTGTCCAACAGGTCAATAACCACCACTTAGAGTTGCTTTGCAACTCATGAAGTGGGGGCTTGGAAGAGAAATCTTTCAAGCTCGATTGATTAGCCAGAATGAGTAAGTCTTTGCGAACAACAAAGATACTGCCGTTCACAGAGGAGTCGAAAGACGAAATCTACGTTATCAGCGAAGATATAGGTACCATGGAATGCTCCACAAGTTCCATGCT